>QHNU01000305.1 GCA_003218525.1 Verrucomicrobiota bacterium | reverse complement strand
GTCGGCTTCGATCAAATTCTCACACACGTCGCTGGCATCGCGAGTATCAGCGCGGAAGCGAGATATGGTCGCTTCGGTGTCTATGGAGACTTTCTCTATATGAGCCTCTCGGCCGGAGTCTACGGTGATGGGCTGGTTAAGAAGGCGAACCTTACCCTGGATCAATACCTCGCAGACGGGGAGGTTTATTACCGGATTCTGGAAGGTCCACGCGGATCGCTCGATCTGCGGGCCGGCGGACGATACCTGAATTTGTTCAACAGGCTCGAACTGTCTGCCGCTGACACCAAGATCAACCAAGCCGCAGCCGCCTTCGTCGCTGCCGCGAACCAAGACCTTCGCGGGCTTCTCGAGCGGCTATTACGCGGTGAGCTCGACCCCCGTAATCCTCCACTCCCAGTTCCACCTCTCGGGGCCGAGGTGAAGCTAAGATTACTCCAGCGCATCCGAGAGGCCCGGCAAGACCCGGTGACAGCGCAGCGAAAAATCGCGAGGATCCTGAAGGCGCGGCTCAATGGCGCTGTCAGTCTCACCGAAGATTGGACTGATCCCTATTTCGGATTCGCCGGTCGCTACAATCTGAACAAAGCTTTTTATCTGACCGGCAAGGCAGATGTCGGCGGTTTTGGTGTCGGTTCAGATATCACCGTGCAGGCCTACGGCGCGCTCGGCTGTCACGTTACTCGGAGCATCTATTCCGAACTCGGCTTCCGCTATCTCTATGAGGATTACGATAGCAACGGCTTCCTCTATAAAGTTTCGACTTACGGACCTCAAATCACGGCCGGTATCATTTTTTAGATATTCGTTAGGCAACTGATTCGGTCGCGGCAAGAAACTTGGTTCCCGCGAAAGAGGGGGCCGCATCGGTTCGATTGCGAAGTTGTACATTCACGAAATATTTGAGTCTTTCAGCGCGTCCATTGTCCAAAAATTCTGCCGGCGTCCAGGGGAGCCTCACGCCGTCGGTGTGACAATTAATCGGGACGCTCCGCTTGAGGGATGAAGCAATATTCAGGGAGGGAGGGAATTCTCCTCACCCGCAAATTATACGATGCGCCCAGACTCGCCTTTTGTTTTTATCGGCTTGGTACCGATTTCATTCCGAAGTTTGTTTCCCAAAATATTGCCGCGTTGCCAATCCGAAGCCATCGAAACCATTGACGACTACCGAGAGCCTGTTGATGCGACAATTGAACGTCGAGTTGTAGCCACGGCGCTCTGTCGCCGTGATTTCGGGGTCCCGTGTAGAAAGATCAGGCGCCAACGATATAAAAGAACGCCTCGACGGAGCGAGGCGGCTACAGTTCCGACGCATGCACAAGATTAGGGTCGATTCTGACAATAAGCGGTGAGCGCGATGCACCAAGATGACTTCAACTCAATCCAGAAAGGTAAAAATATGAATACATTAATAACGTGGAATCAGCTTAGAGAGATGGAAGAAGTGGCGCAAAATCGTTTCAATCGGTTCTTGGGCGGATTTCCGAACAGAACAGGCAGTGACGAGACGCACAGCCTGACGGTCGCAGATTGGTCACCGGAGGTTGATATCAGTCAGGATGATCACGAGTACCTGCTCAAGGCAGATCTGCCTGAAATGAGGAAGGATGACGTTAGGGTAACAGTCGAAGATGGCATTCTCTGTGTTTCCGGAGAACGCAAAAGCGAAAAGGAAGATCAGAAAAGAAAATTCCATCGCATCGAGCGATCGTTCGGCAACTTCCGACGTAGCTTCACGCTGCCCGAAGATACCGATAGCACGAAGGTGACGGTGGAGTGCTGAAGGTGCACCTCCCGACAACCGCGGTCGCAAGATCAAAAGGCATCGAAGTTAAAGTGGCGTAATGCTCTAACACTGACGGCGAGCGTGCGGAGGGTTCCGTGCGCTAGCCCCAGTGTAAAGCTGCCAACTTCGTCGACTCTCTTATGGAACAGATAAACACTAACCCCTCCTGGGGCACGAATTTCGAAGCCCGCATCGTCAAGGACATCATCGAGCCTGCAAAGAGCATTTTTAATAAAGCTTCTGTAAAGGCGGCTTTGGACGAAATGCAGGCGCGGGCAATCGATTCATCACTTGTAATCGATCACCGCGGCGAATTATTGGGTACCTTGTCGAAGAACAAAATGAACCGGGAAGTGGGTGGTTTTGGGCACGATCCCACGACAGAACCGGTAGAAGCACAAATTGAAAAAGACAATCCCTATTGCTTCGAAGACCAGGCGGTTGCGGAGGCGGAGCAGATGATGCTCAACGCAAAGGTCGGCGAAGTTCCTGTAGTAACCCGCGAAAAACTCCTGGTAGGAACAATAAATATTGAAGCGATTGCACAGGAGAAAAGACGGAGAAAACGCGTGGAACCTCTGACGTACTATCCCGCGGCGGAGAGCGCCACAATCGGGTGTTCGATGCCGCTGCTCCACCACCAATAATTAGCGAATCCCTCAAAAGCTAAAGGGCGTGGTTACCAAAGTTTTAACCTGTACTATTGCTATTGGTCGTTTCTACCCGAGCGTCGCAGCTTCGGAAGCGATTCGCAAAATTGGGTGGGCGAGTGACCAACAATTCGCCTAAAGGCGCGATTGAAGTTCGTCATGGATTGAAAGCCGCTGGCGAAGGCAGCTTCGCTAATTCGTGAGTTGGGATTGAGCAACAGCGTCTTCGATTTCTCCACTCGGA
>QHNU01000144.1 GCA_003218525.1 Verrucomicrobiota bacterium | reverse complement strand
TTTTCCTCTTTGCGCTCTGGGGATTTTGCAACGGGATGATCGACGTGATGGACAAGCACTTTCAGGAAGTGCTGCATCTGAGCCTGTCGCAATCGGCCTGGGTGCAGTTCGCGCATTATCTCGGTTACTTTCTGATGGCAATGCCAGCTGGCTGGCTGGCGACGAAACTCGGATACAAAGGCGGCATCATCACTGGGCTGCTGATGACGGCGGTGGGCGGGTTCTGGTTTATCCCAGCAACGCACATCTCGCAGTTCTGGGCATTTCTGATGGGTGTCTGCATCATCGCCGCTGGACTCACGTTTCTGGAAACGATCGCGAATCCATACACGACAGTGCTAGGCCCACCGCAATACGCCGCGACGCGCATCAATCTCGCGCAATCGACCAACGGCATCGGGTTGCTGCTCGGGCCAATCGCTTAAGCAATGGAAGCGAACGGCTTTGGATTCCGTACGCGTTCATCGGTGTCATCGTAATCATTCTCGCGATCGTTTTTTACTTCGCGCCCATGCCCGATATCGAGATGGAGGACGATTACCACCTCGATGATTCATCGCCGGACGCGCGCCAATCGATTTGGTCGCATCCGCATTTCTGGATGGCGGTGCTGGCGCAATTCCTCTACGTCGCTGCGCAGGCGGGGATCTTCAGCTTTTTCATCAACTACATGACGTCGCAAGTGCCCGCGGTGCCTGTGTCGTGGCAGGCGCCCGGTGTCTCGAATACCGGCTTCTTCAGTGGCTGGATCGAGACGCACCCAAATGGCGTGCTGGGCTTCAGCAACAAAGCGGCATCGAACCTCGCTTCGTTAGGCTTCCTCTGCTTTCTCATTGGCCGTTTCACTGGTAGTGCGATTTTGAAGAAGTTCGCCGCGCATAAAGTGCTTGGTTGGTACTCGGCGGCCGCTGTTGCGCTCTGCCTCCTCATCTTCGCCAAGCTGGGCTGGGTTTCGGTGGTCTGCGTGTTCCTGACCTACTTCTTCATGTCGATCATGTTTCCGACAATCTTCGCGCTCGGAATCTTCGGACTGGGTCAACGCGCGAAGAAGGCGTCATCGTTCATTGTCATGGCGATCATGGGCGGGGCCGTGCTGCCGAAGGTGATGGGCGCCGTCGCCGATCGCTACGATCTGTCGCGCGGGTTCGTCGTACCGATGTTTTGTTTCGCGTTTGTGGCGTTTTACGGCTTTGTCTGGCCGCGGCTGAGCAATGCCGAGGGCGCGGTCAGCGTTTCAACTTCCGGCGGACACTGATGAACGCGAGCTTCGATCTCGATCACGGGAAGCTCGCCGCGGATCCGCGCTTTGCTGGCATCGCACATGAACTGAGCGCGCTCTCGCCGATTAACTCGCGCGAGTCCTTCAACCGCTACTGCCGCGAAGCATGTCGCCTTTGGAATAAAGAATTTCCTGGCGGAATCGGCGAGACGAAACAGTTCGCGAAATTACTCCACCAGATCGAACACGCGAACGACGGCGTGGTTCGCACCGGTTGGGGCGGAGTCGCGATCACGCTGCATGAGCATCCACGCGTGGAGAAATATCTCATCGTGCGCAAAGGCGGATATCTCGCGCTCGAAATGCACGAGCAGAAAGACGAGCGGCTGAAAGTCCGCGAAGGCGCAGGTCTTATTCTGTGGCGTGCGGCTAAAGAGCGATCGCTTACGGTCGAAGTTCTCAGGCCGCGCGCTAAATTTCACTTCGAACCCGGGATGGAGCATTGCCTTATCGGCGTGGAGGACCTGCTCGTGTTTGAGCGCTCAGTCGATCCCAAAGGGATGGATCAGGATTTGATCTTCATCTACGCACCGGATGCCGTTTCCGTTTCAGCTGCCAGGTGATGCCTGCTGATTTCTACGCCTTCGGCGAGATCCTGTGGGATTGCTTGCCTTCGGGTAAACACGCGGGCGGAGCGCCATTCAACGTGGCCGCGCACCTAGCGCAGATCGGCGTCTCTTCCGCACTCATTTCATCCGTGGGCCGCGATCCCCTCGGGGACGAGATTCTCAAAGTAGCCGGTCACAAACACGTCATCGTCGAGTTCGTCACGCGTGCTCGCATTGGTCTTCCCACGGGGACGGTGCTCGTCACCTTGGATGAACATGGCAACGGAACCTACGAGCTCGTTCGACCCGCGGCGTGGGACGAGATCCGCGTCCCAGCCGAAGCCCTCGAGGCGGTCGCGAAAGCGCGCGCGTTCATCTACGGCTCGCTCGCGGGGCGCTCACCTTACAATCTAGAACAGGTTGACCGTCTCCTCGAGGTCAAAGGGCCGATGAAATTTTTTGATGTGAATCTACGTCCGCCGTTTGAGGATCCGCCGCTCGTAATGGATCTGGCGAGGCGTGCCGACGTCCTAAAGCTGAATGACGGAGAAGTCGGCCGGCTCGCATCATGGATTCGGACCGGTGAAGCTTTGCATGACACTCCGCACGATGACGAAGCGATCGCACGCGCGTGCGAGACGCTCGCCAAAGCCACGAATGTTTCCCGCATTTGCGTGACACGTGGCGAAGAGGGCGCCGCGTTTTGGGACGGCGGCAGCCTGACCACTGCGAGGGCGCCCCATATCGAAGTGAAAGACACGGTCGGGGCCGGCGATGCGTTCATAGCAGGACTCATGGTCGGACTCACGCGCGGAATCGATCATCAGCGTGTGCTGGAAATCGCCTGTCGACTCGGCGCGTATGTCGCGTCGCACTATGGCGCGACTCCATTGCTGCCGCCGGAATTGACGCAGCCGCTTCGCTAAGAAAGTAAGAATTAAAAAGGATGAAGTAGGAAGCGAAGTATCCGACCTCATTTCATCCGGTCGAAGGTTTTCTGTAACAGTTCGAGATCAGTGGTGGACCTCTTGAGCGTGTTTTTGGTCGGTCGATCGCTCTGGTAGAAGACGCCGGTGAAACGTAATTGCGCGAGTTTGTAGGCGGCAACCCGTCGGCGACGGCAATAGCCACGCTCTAGCTACCCGGCGACGCGTGAGGAATCCGTGAGCTTTTGGCGACTGCGCAAGTAGGACCTAAATAGTATCAACGCCTCCACCGCCAGCCATACGGAGACGAAATCGGGCAGCAGCGTGTAGGCGAATTGGTATTGGCTGTAGCGGCCGACGTCGAGTGAATGGCCGATCGCCAGGGTCAGCACGGTGCCGAAGTTGTAGGCGTATAGGAGCAAGAGCACCGGTGCCACGGTCCCGAACACGGCGCGTACGGGTTGGATCCTCCAAGCGCACACCGCCAGCAAGACGGCGCACACGCACCAGAAAAGGTGGGTTTCGGACAGGAATCGATTGATCAGCCCGGTAAATCGGTACGGTCCAACGTGCAGGGCGCTGTCGCCTAGCGCCTCGGTGCACACGAACAGCGCGGCACCTGGTGGATACCGCAGCAGTTTCGGCTGAAGCACCAAACACTCGCTACTTCGGCGGTATTCCTTCGATAGATCGATTCTCCCATTGCTCATGTAGGCTGGACAGCGCCCGACGCGATAGAAAACCGTGAACTGCCGCGCGACTTTCGCGGCCATACCAGCCGGTTGCCCGCGCACGGTCCGCCAATAATAATAGCGACAGAAGTTGCCGGTTTGCTCCTCGCCGCCTAATTGCTCGGTCAACCCGCGCAAGAACGAGCGTTTTCCCGCGTTGCCGAATCGTATGTAGTCCGCGTTAAAACCGAGCGCATGCCAATACTTGCCTTCCTCTCCTCGGCTTTCGCGCAGAGCTTCGGTCAGAGCCGCGTGGATAGCTGCAAGAAGCTCAGGCGAGTACGGTGTCGGAGCGTGGCGCGCGAGGTCCTCGGCGATCTGGTCGTTAATGAGGTCGGCGTGGACGCTGAAAAGCGATCGCGCCAGGTAGAGCGAGCCCGCAGACTGGCGCAGCTTATATTCGGGCCACACTAACAGGAGTGCCGCTCCTAGAACGGGCACGGCCACCAAAAGCACCTTGCCCCAAGCGGGCTGCCCCGGCCGGAACAGGGCGATCATCATCGGCTTAGCCAGCACGACTACCCCCAGGAAGCTGGGCTTGAGCAGCGACGCTGCAACCGAGAGAAAAAGCGCCAACCCGCCGCTGAGCAAGGCCCGGCTCGGCTGACGGTCAATAAAGCAGCTGCGGATAACGCGCAGATTGCAGTAAACTTGGAGAATAACAACGAACGGAAAAACCGCCTCGGGGTTCAGCGTACGTTCGAACTGCACGGTCGCCGTTGAGAACAGGTAGACGGCCACCAACCCGGCACCCAACAGCTTGAATGTGAACCTGGGCAGGCGCGACGCCGGCAGCAGACGGCGCAGTTCCATCCAACAGCAGAACATCAGCGCGCTCGTCCCGAGCCCAAGAAGAGCCTGCACTAGTGTAATGCACTTGAAGGTTCCGGTGGCGCTCAGGAGCACGTACAGAAACCATGGATAAAGGAAACATTGCCCGAACCATTCTCGGAACGGCTCACCCAGCAGCGCATCCAGACCTGGTCCGAGGTACGCCCAAACGTCCGGGTTTGCGAAGGGCGTGAGCGGCAACCGCAAGCGTTCCCAAGCGGCCCAGCCGAAGATCAGCGCGAGCGCCAGCGCAGGCAGACTATCCAGGCAGCGCGAGAGTGTCAGTTTCGGCATCGGAGCTTTCGCCCGATAATTTCTCAAACAGCGTCGATATTCGGTTGTCGACCGGTACTGGCGAGATCCGCTCGAGTGAATATTGGGACAACTGTGTGGCCGCGCTTCTCGATGTTTTCACGACCGCCTTCTTCTCTGTCTACCAGCGCGATCACAAACGCAACGCGTCCTTTCGCCTCTTCGATTGCCTCGATGGCTTGAATAGTCGATCCGCCGGTGGTGATAACGTCGTCAATAACTACTACCGAGTCGCCGGGCGAAAAATTGCCTTCGATCCGCTTCAGCCGGCCATGTTCCTTCGCCGATTTCCTGACGCTGAATATCTGGACTGCCGTTTCTGGATCCTCGAGATGCGCGGCAATCCCGATGCTCAACGCAATCCAGTCGGCACCCATGGTTAGTCCGCCAATGCTGTTGACGCTGATTTTCCGGGCCGTCGCGGTTTCCTGAATCAGGTCCCACCCTACGCGCCCTACCAGCATCGCTGCGCGCGGGTTTGAGGTCGTGAGTTTGGCATCGACGTAAAAGTCGCTCTTTGCCCCGGAGGCCAGAGTAAAGTCGCCCTGGCAGACCGATTTCTCTTTAAGGATCGCGCGTAACTGATCCTTGAGCGGCGACGCCATTCAGATCGAAGTCAGAGCAGTGTCTGCATGACCGGTCAACACGAATTTTCAGCCGGTTGATGCCGAGATGCGTCTCAGGCGTAAGGGATCTTTTTTGGGGGTTCCGGAATTGGGCGTCCAAGATTGCGCGCGGTTTCGATCCATTCGGCAATTACTGTTTCGGCAGTCGCAACCGCGTCGGCGTAGGTTTATCCATCGGCTTATGCAGCCAGGCAACTCCGGGACCTCGACGACGAAACTCTCTTCCTTCCTGCTCCAGAAAATAATCAGCTCGTAACGCGTTATTACTCGCTTGATACAATTACTTTCGCGCGGTAGCCAAGCCGCCGGAGAAATTCTTCGCAATCCTGCCAGCGCAATCCAAACTCGGCGACGTCAGCAAGGCCAAGTCGCCCGACGACATCAGTGAGAAGGTCCGCGTCGGCATCATCAAAATCTGCGTCCATCATGGCGCGCTCCGCCCAATCGACCAGTTCCGCCTGGGTGACTTTGCCGTATAGGTAATCGGCAATTTTCTCGGCAACAAGCTGGCGGGTGATCTTCATCGGACAGATTTTACGGTTGTCTATGGACTAAATCGACGGGAAATTTCTCGTGCACAGCAACGAGGTGACCGCTTGCATCGTAGATTTCCTGCGCAAATCGGATCGTATTTTCGGTTGCGTCCACCGGCACGGCCGACAAAGTCGCGAATGTATCTTCGACCGCCATTGGGTAATTCTTCCTACTGTTTGAACTTGCGTTTGTTCTGCACGTGGGACGCCATCGGTGGTCACATCCTAGCAAACGATACGAATCACGGAGGAAAAGTTGATTTCGGCTAGCAGCCTGCGCTCCCAAAACAACGCGAGATCCTTCGGCTTCGCTCAGGATGACAACGCGAAACGCGTCGTCATTTCATTCGATCGAATGTCTTCTGCAATAACTCTAAATCAGAAGCGTTGCCGGTCTTCTCACGAGTACTCTGAATCCACTTCTTCTCGAGAGCATTCTTTGTGGGCCTGTCATTCTGGTAGAAGACGCCGAACACGCCGGGAAAAGGTAACTGCGCCAGTTTGTAGGCGGCGAGCTCGTCGGTGACGTCGTGCCGGAGTTCGTCCTCGGGCGTGTTGTCCCATTTCTTTTCCTGGATCAACTCGAAGCTGCCGCCTTTCCGCGGATCGGCTGAATCGAATACGTCGGGATAAAATTCAACACATTCACTTAGGCATTCGATGACGGAGAAGCCCTGGTGATCGAACGCGCGCTCGATCATTTCCATCATGTGTTTGACCTGGGTTGCGTGGGTCCGGGCAATGAAGGTCGCGCCGGCGCTAATCAGTTGTTTCATCGGGTTGACCGGCTGATCGATCGCGCCGGTCGGGTCGGTTTTGCTCTTGAACCCGATCGGCGACGTGGGCGAGGTCTGTTTCTTGGTCAGGCCATAGACGAAGTTGTCCATGATGAAATAGACCATGTTGATGTTCTTGCGCGCGCCGTGATTGAGATGGTTCCCGCCGATGGAGAACCCGTCGCCGTCGCCGCCGAACAAAAACACGTGCAGGTCGGGCCGGGCCAGGCTAATCCCGGACGCGAGCGGGACGGCGCGGCCGTGAATGAAGTGGGCGCCGTGGCCGTTGACGAAATAGGGGAACCGGGATGAACAACCGATCCCGGCCAGGGTGACAATCTTCTCGTGATCGAGCTGTTTTTTCTCAAGCACCTTGTAGAAGGAAGCGAGTACGGCGAAATCGCCACAGCCGGGACACCAGGTCGGGTGATCGGCGGTGATGGCTTTCTTGGTGAGTTTTTCTCTCTCGGGAATGGCAGTTGTAGTTTCAGGCATAATCAAAAATCAATAAATGGGACGCGACGGAGCGCATCCCTCCACCATCTTCCATCTCCTAACTCCAATCTTCGAGCTCATGGCTCCAATCTCCCTGCTGTCATCCCACTCCTTGAGGCACGACTTCCCTGACCGATTTCACGCCCTCGGCTGCGGTATCAGTGTGAACGATGGCGGCGCCGTCGCGCGGAATTTTTCTGGCCGCAAACGATCGGCCTTTAAAAACGCCTTCCAGAATTTCTTTGACCCGAAAAGTGAGGCCATCGGTTTTGGTGAAGCTCTCGATCTTCGGCTCGCAGTAGCGCGCCCGAAGAATGATGGCGACCTGGCCGAACCCGTAGAGTCCCTGGTCGTTCATTTCCACGGTGACGATGCGTTTGAATTTGGCAAAGATTTTTTCCACGCCGTTCGGCAAGGGATGAAGATGACGCAAATGAATCGCTCCGACTTTTTCCCCGTGCTCACGCGCCTGTTTCACCGCGTCGTGGATCGGACCGTAAGTCGATCCCCAGCCAACGAGCAGCGTGTCTCCTTCCTGGTCTCCGTAAACTTCCGGTACCGGAATTTCCTCAGCGAGTTTGCGCAATTTATTGCGGCGCTTTGCCGTCATCACCATGTGCAACTTCGGACTGCCGGTGGGATGACCCATTTCATCGTGCTCGAGTCCCGACAGAAGCGGGTATTTGCCGTCGAGAATCCGGGTGCCGGGCGGGATATGCTGGGTGACGGCATCGACCGGGTAAGGTTTAAAAGTCTGGCGTGGCGAGAGGTCCGGCTTCGGATCGATCATTAATTTCGAAAGATCCGGCTCATCGAACGCTTCGATGCGCGTAGCGAGCGAGGTATCGCTCAAAATGAAGACCGGTGTGCTGTATTTGCGAGCGATCCGAGCGGCTTCGATTGAGATATAGAAACAGTCTTCCACGCTCGCCGCCGCCAGCACCACGCGCGGGCTGTCGCCGTGTCCGCCATAAATGGCCTGGTGCAGATCGCTCTGTTCGACGTTGGTCGGCAAGCCCGTACTCGGGCCGCCCCGTTGAATATTACAAATAATGAGCGGGATCTCGGCCATCGAGGCCCAACCGATCGCCTCCGTCTTCAGCGAGATGCCCGGGCCGGCGCTGCCCGTGACGGCAAGATATCCCGAATAGGAAAACCCAAGGGCGAGCGAGACGGCGCCGAGTTCGTCTTCGGCCTGGACAAAAATGCCGCCATATTTTGGCAGCTCGCGCCGCAGAGTTTCCATCACCGACGACCAGGGCGTAATCGGATAACCAGCGCCGTAACGGACACCGGCCGCAATCAACCCATAGGCGATCGCCTGATTGCCATCCATGGTGATCTGCGCTCGCCCGTCAGTTTTCGGGATGTGCTCAAATTGATACTGGTGCGTGAGCACTTTGCCGACCGGGTACGCATAGCCGGCCTGGAACGCCATCATCGCGGTGTTGACGATGCTTTCATCTTTGCCGGCGAACTTTTCGCTGATGATCTTTTTCAGCTTATCGACATCGAGGCTGAAAATTTTCGAGATCAGCCCGAGCACGAAAATATTTTTGCCCTTGTCTTTGGCAGTGCCGCCGAGCGCTTCGATCGTTAGCCCCGTGATCGGCACGCCGACGTAAACGAAACGTTTATCGTCGAAGTTTGGCTCGACGTTGTCGGAATCGTAAAGGAGAACGCCGCCTTCTTTGAGGAAGTCGACGTGATCCTGATAACTGTGTTGATAGAACGCGACCAGAAAATCGGCTTCGTCGCCCGCCGACAACACTTCGCCGGACCCGATCCGGACCTGGAAAATGGATGGCCCGCCCGAAATCGTGGCCGGAATCGTCATGTAGGTCATGACGTCGTGGTCGCTGCGACCAGCGAGACGGGCGAGAAATGCGCCGGCGGTTTGGATACCGTCCTGCGAATTTCCGGCGAGCCGGATCACTGCGTCCTGAATATTTTCCGGTCTCAGATCCGCCCTGTCCGATACCGGAGTTGCGGATGGCTGCGATGCCGCACTGGCGGCAGGCGGTGGACTGGCGGTAGAAGACGCCGCGCTGGCGGGCTGCAACGCAGCAGTGGTAGTGCGAGCCGCCCCGGCAGACGACGGCAGAGTCGCATCCGAGGAGGAAACGCCGTTTGCTACTCCGGTAGGAGTACCATCGGGATCACCGCTTCCTGGTTGGACGGGCTTTTCGCTCATGCGAATTATTCGATCTCAATCTTAAGCAATCTGCGGTTTTTGCCAGAGCAAAGTCCGAGCCCGAGTGGCGGGCCCGTGCGAGCCGGACGGGCGGAAACAGCGGGCTGGCATTTGTAGCGCTGCTCTCTGGCTGGATCGGAGGGACGAGCTCCGTCTCGTCCACGGATGCCTAGATAACAAGCGAGACGCCCGCCTCCAGAAGCCATGGACGGCACGGAGGCCGTCCCTCCGGAGGTTCCCGAGTTCCTGATTAATTTCGAATTTTTTCCTCTGAGACAGGGACGCTACAAAGCTCGTACGCTAGCGATGCGAAGGGGGAATCTTGCGAGCGGAAGTGAAGTTTTTCTCAATGAGCGTTACCCAAGGATCGTAGGTGCTGTTCTGCGAATGTGGATAGGTAATCCGAAGCAACGTCACCGCGGAGGAGTTGGCGTAAGCCTTGGAATAAAACTCCAAGCCGGCCTTGTTGACACCGGAAACCACGAACCAGGTATCGCCTTTACGCTTGTACGAAACGGATTCACCAAACATTTTGCGCTCATTGGCGAAACTGCGCGCGATGACCTGGCGGGGATTTCCGCCGGTGGGAATGGCGAAGGCAAATACCTTGAATTCTCCATTGGGCGTATGGAATTCCTGACCGCTGCCATCGCTCCGCGTCGTTCCGGGCACCAAATCGCCGGGATATCGCAAAACGAATCCGAACTGTTCATTAACGTATTCGTGCAGGTCCGGACTGGTCGCCGCGATTGCGCCAAAACAAAGCGCCACAAGCAAGATGCCGGGACAAACTTTAGCTGCATGCGCGACTGAATAGTTCATCCGCTTTAACGTTGTTCGTCTAAGCACGGCTGGACGGGCGCATCGCTCCAAGGGCGGGGCGCAGTCCCATCGTGTCTGAGGTTTTTGCAGGCGAGACGGAAACTTCTACAAAGGGGAGGGCACAGAGGCCGTCCCTCCGACAATTCCTGAGTTCCTGCTTTGCTGATAAATTTTTCCGCTGAGATCCGACTGCCGGACACGGCTGCGTCGACAGGTGCGTGGATCGCGCGCTCCGGGCAGGATGTTCGTTCAGCATCGCGCCAAATAGTTGTAGCCGCGGTTGCCGACCGCGGCGTTTCGGCTTGGTGCGGTAAGAGTACAGAACCGCTGCCAACGGCAGCGGCTACAGTTCGTTCTAGTTAGTCGATGTTGACGATTCGATGGGCGAGTCGTTCGGTCCTGGGGGATGATCGAGACCGCGCCGTTTGAGGAGCGGTTCGATGTACGGTTCGCGGCCGACGAAATTCTTGAACAAGCTAAGTGCCTCGGCTGAGCCACCGCGGGAGAGCAATGTTTGCCGAAAGCGGTCGCCGTTTTCCCGTTTCAACCCGCCATGTTCCTTGATCCATTCCACGCTATCGGCATCGAGTACTTCGCTCCACAAATAGGAGTAGTAGCCGGCTGAGTAGCCGCCCGCGAACGCATGCGAGAAATACGGGCTGCGATATCGCGGCGGCACCGGCGGAAAATCGACTCCGGCCTTGCGCAGAGCGTTTGCCTCAAAGGCCATCGCATCCTTGGGAATGTCGGATGGATTTAACTGATGCCAGGCTTGATCGAGGAGAGTAGCGGAAAGGTACTCGGTCGTCTTGTAACCTTGATTGAACTTTTCGGCTGCTATGACTTTATCGAGGAGCGTCTGCGGCATTGGCTCCCCAGTCTTATAATGTTTGGCAAAATTCTTCAGCACCTCCGGCCAGGTTGCCCACATCTCGTTAACCTGTGACGGATACTCGACGAAATCGCGTGGCACGCTCGTGCCGCTGAATCTCGGATACTTCACATTCGAGAACATTCCATGCAAGGCGTGACCGAACTCATGGAAAGCGGTCCGGACTTCGTCATGGGTGAGAAGAGTTGGTTCGCCCGGCGGCGGTTTCGGGATATTGAGGTGATTGGCGACGACAGCTTTGGTGCGGAAGAGTCCACTTTGCTGGACATAAGCGTTCATCCAGGCACCGCCGCGTTTGGAAGGCCGCGCGTAATAGTCGCCCAGGAACAAGGCGAGCCGCTGACCGTCGGCATCGTAAACTTCAAACACGCGAACGTCGGGCTGATAGACCGGCAGATCGTGACGTTCCTTGAAGGTGAGTCCATAGAGTTTCCCGGCGGCGAAAAAGACGCCGTCGAGCAGCACGTGATTCAGCTCGTAGTAAGGTTTCAGGTCTGATTCGTCGAATTGGTAGCGCGCTTTCCGGACTTTCTCCGCGTACAAATCCCAGTCCCAGGAAGCGACTTGGAACCCGGCTTTTTCCTGATCGATCACTTTCTGGATGTCGGCCGCTTCGCGCTTCGCGTTCGCTACCGCGGGCGGCGCCAGATCCGCCAGAAGCTTATTTACCGTCGGAACATTACCGGCGGTTTGATCTTCGAGCTGGTAGGCAGCGTGATTCTGGTAACCGAGGAGCTTGGCGCGTTCGGCTCGCAATTGCGCGGTGCGAATGACGACCTCGCGTGTATCGAAGGAACCGCCTTTGCTGTTCCGGGCGAGCGACGCCTGCATGATGCGCTCGCGCAACGGTCGATTTTGCAGCGAAGCGAGCGTTGGCTGGCCGGTCGTATTCTGGAGCCGGATGACAAACTTACCTTCTTTACCGTCGCCTTTGGCAGCAGCGGCTGCGGCCGCTATTTCGTGATCGGAGAGACCGGCCAGGTCTTCCCGTCGATCTACCACAATCGAGGAGGCGTTCTTTTCCTTCAGCACGTTCTGCTCAAATTTCGTCTGGAGTGTAGCCAGCTCGGCATTGATCGCTTTGAGCTTGGTCTTGTCGTCATCGGACAGCTTCGCGCCCGCGCGGACGAAGTCTTTATAATAACGCTCCAGCAGATAGCTCGATTCCGGATCAAGCCCGAGCTTATCGCGATTGGAATAGAGCTCCTGGATTCGGGCGAAAAGTTTCGGGTTGAGATGAATTTCGTCACGATGCGCGGCAAGCTTCGGAGCGATTTCGATTTCGATTTTCTGGCGAGTTGGATTGGTGTCGGCGGCGTTAAGATTCGAGAATGTCCGCTCCGCTCGATCGAGAAGTCGGCCGGTTCGTTCCAGAGCAACGAGGGTATTGTCGAAAGTCGGTTTGTCCGGACTAACCGCGATGGCATCGACTTCCTTGAGTTGTTCCTGCATGCCGGCTTCGATCGCGGACACGAAATGCTCGTCCTTGATCTTATCGAAAGGCGGCGTGTGATAGGGCAGCGCGCTTTCGGTGAGCAGCGGATTATCGGTGGCGGCTGGCAAGGAATTTTGCACAGGTGAATTTAGAGCGGTGACAGAGATAGCCGTGATTTGCGCGGTGGCGAGCAACACGAGAACGCGCAAAAAGATTGTCGGTAATTTTGCCAGCGAGAATTTAGAGTAGGTCATAGAAAAGTTCGCGATCAGGTGGTGGAACGGGAGCGAAACTTGTCCGCACCATGCGCCAAAGGCAACAGTCTTTGTAGTTGAGCTTCTGTAGAGGCGGTCTCCGACCGTCGAAATCTAGTTACAATCAGGAAACCAGGAACTCAGGAACAGATGCAGGGACGGCCTCTGAGCCGTCCGGGCTACTACAACTGTAGGAGCGATCTGCGACCCGTCGAATTCGCGGACGAGACGGAGCTCGTCCCTCCGCGGCTCATAGAATCGCGCGCAGGCAGAATCAAAATGTATGGATTACAATCGGCAAGCGATGAGGATCCGTACAATCGGTTTCGTGCTGCTGCCGTTGATGAGCGTGGTGGCAGAGAACGCCACTCCGCAATTCGATGCGGCGGCGGCAGATCGGTTCGCGCAACTGGCATTGGCCTGCGTGGCCAAGGAATATCCGAACAAGATCAGTCACGTGTTGAATAGTGATGCCGATGTCGCGCCGCCGCGGAAATTGACGCCGGCGTTTTGCGGTTGCTACGACTGGCATTCATCAGTTCACGGACACTGGTTGTTGGTACGACTGGTGCGCACGTTTCCCGATGCATCGTTTGCCGACGCCGCGCGCGAAGCGTTGAAGAAAAGTCTGACGGCTGAAAATCTCAAACCCCGCAGAAACCGGAGAGCATGTTGTGAAACCGGATCCGGAGTGAGTTCGCTGGGTGAGGGAGGGGTGGAACTGTTGGCAAGCGCCGACTGAATTCGAAACACCGCCGTTTTCAGCCGTTCCGGCAAGACCGGACGATGCGTAGCGCGACGGATCAAATCACCGGCCCGAACAAACTCGCGGCGGGAGAGATCGGCGAGCACGATCAAACTGCGTTTGGCCTCAGCCTGATGCTGGATTATGCGCGCTCGGTCGGGAATGAAGCGTTCGCGAAATTAGTCGCTGACTCGGCTCGGAAATTTTTTCTTGCCGATAAGAATTGTCCGCTCGCTTACGAGCCGTCCGGAGAAGATTTTCTGTCGCCGTCATTGGGTGAAGCGGACGTGATGCGGCGCGTGCTTCCGCAAGCTGAATTTGCCGAGTGGTTGAAAGGATTCATGCCGCAGATACCTGCCGCGAAAGACGGCGGCAGCTACAACACCGATTGGTTGCCGGTGACGGTGTCGCCCGATCGGAGTGATCCGAAACTGGCGCATCTGGACGGATTAAACCTGAGCCGGGCGTGGATGTTGGAAGGGATTATTTCAGCATTGCCTACGGACGATTCGCGCCGGGCTGCGCTTCAAGCGGCAGCGGAGGCACATCGTCGCGCTGGGCTTGCTGCGGTCACAGGCGAACATTACGAGGGTGGTCATTGGCTCGGTAGTTTTGCGGTTTATCTCACGACGAAACGCGGGATTTCGCAACCGGACTGGACGGGCAGATAAAAGCTACTTGGACGAGACACGTTCGACACGCTCAGTGCAGCTCCGCTCATCCCTCCAATTTCAGCTGGGTTTGGCGAGCACTCTTTTGTCGGCAATCCGGCGGGTCACACCCTCGCGATCGAGGCGCTCGAGAAATGGAATAATGACGCGTCGGTTGCTGCCGAGCAGTTGTCGTAATTCGGAGGTCGCCGCCGAATTATTTTTGCGCAGAAAAGCGACGACGGCATCGCGCATTTTCCCGAATTGATCGCGCGCGAGGACGACCTCCCCGTTGAGCTCAACAACGCTTCCGGTGTCCCGCAGAAACCGGAGAGCATGTTGTGAAACCGGATCCGGAGTGAGTTCGCTGGGTGAGGGAGGGGTGGAACTGTTGGCAAGCGCCGACTGAATTCGAAACACCGCCGTTTTCAGCCGTTCCGGCAAGACCGGACGATGCGTAGCGCGACGGATCAAATCACCGGCCCGAACAAACTCGCGGCGGGAGAGATCGGCGAGGAGCGCTTCAAAAAGCTGCGACATCGGCAGCATCCCAAACTGTGTTTTCAATCTTGCGTGGGGAACACCGGTTTGCTCCGGATGCATTTCATGTTCGCGATCGATAAACCTGGCGGCTTGCGCCTTTAGCTCGTCCCACCAGCCGGCATCGATGACAATCTCGCCGGTCGTCACCATTTCTCCCGATTTCACAAAGCGATTCACAGCATCTGCAATTTCAATACTGGAAAATCGCGACTGAGAAAGCAGCGACGAGACAATAGCGAAATGATCGCGACCGATCTGAGTCGACACGAAAACGGCCACGTCATTCGGGCAAGAAGCCCGAGCCAAAAGCAATTGATCCTGACCGCCGCTCCGGGAGCGCGGGGCGTCCGGGTCAAGAACGGTTGCGCCGGCAACGGTCCGTCGGGCGGAGGAATCGCGAATGACAAGGTGATCGCCGGCAAAGAGAAACACGGGCGCATCAAACCGCAGCTGACCAAAACTATTGAGTCCCCGCCCTTTGAATGTTGGCGAAACAGACGGGCGGCGAAATTCCCGCTCCCATAATGCACCCGGACGCGGGCTCCATCTTTCACCGTCCGGCGGCTGCTTTCGCGCCGGGGTGAATGTAAGAACAGGATATCAACAGTCTTGCTCGGCGTTCCGGAATCAGCTCGCGTCACCACGTCGCCGCGGCGGACGTGATTCGCGTCCTTCGTATCGACCGTGATGTCAGAAAGGTTGAACGCGGCGCGCATTCCCGGGCCGACTGATTCCACTCCGCGGTTGTGACTCTGCAACTGGCGCAGCTTGGAAGTCCGACCGCGTGGCTGAATTCGCAATGAGTCGCCCCGGGCAAACCGACCACCCGAAACGGTCCCGGTGACGACAGTTCCGACCCCGTGAAGAGAAAAGGCGCGGTCGACGAAGAGCCGTGGCTTGCCGATGTCAGGCGACGGCTCAAGAGATGAAAATTCGCGGGACAGCGCTCTTTTCAGTTCGTCGAGGCCGCGGCCAGTCACGACCGAGGTTGTGACAATCGCCGCTTTCGCGAAGGGCGATTCACGAAGATGCTTGCGCACCTCGCTTTCGTTATCCTCGTTCGATGGGGCGAGATCGATTTT
>QHNU01000304.1:1038-2091 GCA_003218525.1 Verrucomicrobiota bacterium | reverse complement strand
ACATCGGCCATCGTTGTATCCGCGATTTTGATAGCTTTGACAGCCGCTCCTCGATTGCCTGCTGGCACAGCCCCGACCTTTACCAGCGTCACCAGCGTGACCTTTCCGCAAGGAATTCAGGATAGGTTCACTATTACCACAACCGCAAATCCGGTCGCAAAGATCACATCGAGTGGGCATCTTCCGGGCGGAATTAAGTTTGTCGACAATGGCGATGGCACCGCGACTCTCTCCGGTAGACCCGGCGGCGGCAATGGGCTACTCGGAGACTATGCTCTCACATTCACAGCGTCCAATGGAGTTTCCCCGGCAGCGACACAGAATTTCACCCTCACCATCACACGGCCGCCCCGCATCACCAGCGTGAACAACGCTACTTTCGTCGTCGGAACAGCTAAAACCTTTACAATTACGACTAAGAATACGGTGCCGAAATCTACCTTGAGTTTCACCGGCACCCTGCCCGGCGGGGTGACTTTTACCCCGCTATCAAATGGGACGGCGACGTTGAGCGGTACGCCAGTGGTCGGTTCGAAAGTGGTCTACGTCCTCACCATCCCGGCTGCGAACGGTACTCTACCCAATTCGGTGCAGCTTTTTACCCTCAGGGTTCAGGATACTGCGCCAGTCCTGCACGCACCGGCCATTATCAGCTCTACCAGCACGACGTTTACCGTCAGCACGGAAGGCACATTCACCGTCCGTACGAGCGGCGTCCCTACAGCGACGTTAAGCCTAACCGGGACACAGCCAAGCTGGCTCTCTTTCATTGATAATACCGACGGGACCGCAACCTTGACGGGAATACCTGACCCAGGGGGTCTCCCCAGCTACGCGTTTACGATCACAGCAACGAACGGTGTCGCGCCTGACGCCACGCAGTCCTTTACCTTGTTCGTTGTCAATCCTCCACCGGCTATTACTAGCGTGAATAACGCGACCTTTGTAGTCGGGACATTTGGCACTTTCAATGTGAGAACTAGTCCGCCGGTTCCGAGTGCGACCGTGAACTTCACCGGCACGTTGCCCCCAGGAATTACTTTTGTTCCTAAT
>QHNU01000304.1:0-997 GCA_003218525.1 Verrucomicrobiota bacterium | reverse complement strand
AGGTGATTACCCGATAGAGATCACTGCCTCCAACGGCACTCCGCCGGGTGCAATGCAAACGTTCACCATCACGGTGCAAGATGCCCCGCCGATGCTGGAAGCGCCCGCCATTACCAGCGATGCAACGGGATCGTTCAAGGTAGGAACGGCAGGCACTTTTACCATCACCACGACTGGCACTCCCACGCCGTCATTGAGCCTCGATGGAGCACAACCGAGTTGGCTATCCTTTGTCGATAATACCGATGGCACTGCTACGTTAAGCGGCACGCCCGACGCCGACAGCGATCTCAGCTACAGCTTTACCATCACCGCGCGTAATGGAGTTTCCCCGAATGCGACGCAGGACTTCACTCTGAGTGTTCAACAAACACCGGCCAACGCTACCTTGGTGAATCTATCCACCCGGCTCCTGATTCAGACCGGTGGTAAAGTCGGTATTGGCGGCTTCATCATTACCGGAACTGATGCGAAAAAGATTCTCATTCGCGGACTGGGTCCGACTCTGACGAGCTTCGGTGTGCCAAACGCGTTGCAAGATCCGGTTCTGGAATTGCATGATGGCAGCGGTGCCGTCATCGTTAGCAATGACGATTGGAAGATTCCGCAGGAAACGGATATTGCAGGGACCGGTCTGGCTCCGCCGGACGATCATGAGTCAGGGATCCTGCTGACCTTGCAACCCGGTTCTTACACGGTATTCGAATCGGGAAAGAACGGCACAAGCGGGGTTGGATTAATCGAGCTCTATGATCTGGATGCTCGCGCAAACGCTCATCTAAGCAACATTTCCACACGTGGTGCTGTTCAAACTGGCGCCAATGTCATGATCGGCGGCTTCATTGTCAGCGGAGCCAACGGCTCTGTTAATCTTATCGTACGTGCTCTTGGCCCATCGCTGGCCGGATTCGGCGTCCCGAACCCACTACCGGATCCGCGCTTGGGATTGTATGATGTTAATGGAACATTAATAATGTCGAACGACAATTGGAAGGAT
>QHNU01000143.1 GCA_003218525.1 Verrucomicrobiota bacterium | reverse complement strand
AAAGTGCCTCATGTGACCATTCCAGTACGGCCCGGACGCGACACTGCTCGATTGATCGAAGTAGCGGCAATGGATCAAAAGTTAAAAGGACTCGGACGGAATGCCGCGTTGGAATTCAATACAAAGCTGCTCAATTTAATGGAGAAAAAAAGGCCGAATGGGGTTGCTTAATCGAAAAACCGGCGCAGACGCACGCACGCAAAAGGCTGAAAAGGAAATCGCCATCGTGAACCGCCTCGGTCTCCACGCGCGACCAGCAGCACTTTTCGTTAAAGTAGCCAGCCGCTACCGGAGCGACGTCTGGGTCAAAAAAGAAAATGAAGAGGTCAATGGCAAAAGCATTATGGGATTAATGATGCTGGCTGCCGGGCAGGGCTCGAAATTACAAGTCCGCTGCGAGGGACCTGATGCCGCCCGAGCTCTCGATGAAATTGAGGAGCTCATCAAGGCGCGCTTTAACGAAGATTGACAACCGGGCTACTCTGCTGCGAATGAGTGGCGACGGGGAAAAAGGCGAAACGCGGTTCCAAGGTGTTGGGGTCTCGCCCGGAATTGCTCGCGGCGTTGTGCAAGTCATGCGCGACGAACTTGAGGAAATCATCCGCGATAAAATCGACCCCTCTCAAATTGGCGCCGAGATTGCGCGTTTCGAAGCCGCTCTCGTGCAAACGCGAATGCAGATTCTCGAGATGCAGCAGCGGATTGCGGAAGCCATTGGGACAAAAGACGCGGGGATTTTCGATGCCCATCTGCTCGTGGTCGAAGATCGAACGCTGATCGACGAAGTCCTGCGCAAGCTTGAGACCGATCTGGTCAAGGTCGAAGCGGTCTTCGAGGAAGTCGCCCGCCGCTACGCAGAGACATTGAGCAAAATCGACGATCCGTATTTGCGCGAACGCGCCTTGGACATTCAGGATGTCATGCGCCGCGTCGTTCGCAATTTGCAAGGAAAGGCGCCAAAAACGATGCCGCTTCCAGGTGAAGCGCACATTCTTGTCGCCCACAATCTCACACCCTCGGACACGGCGGCGATGGACCGGCATCGCGTCCTCGGCATCGCAACGGACCTCGGAAGCCGCACCTCCCATACCGCGATTATGGCGCGCTCCCTCGGCATTCCGGCGGTCGTGGGATTGCACGACGTGACTGAGAAGCTCGAAAGCGGATGCATGGCCCTGCTCGATGGGTTTACCGGCAAGGTGATCATTAATCCATCGCCGGAGACCCTTGCTTACTACGGTGAGGTTGAAATCCGGCAATTCAAGGTTTCGAAGGAATTGGCCGAATTGCGAGAGCAACCGTCGACCACCCGCGACGGCCAGCACGTTGTGCTCTCGGCAAACATTGAGCTGCCCGACGATATCGTCAGTGTGGCGACGAATGGCGCGGAGGGAATCGGACTCTACCGCACGGAGTTCTTGTATCTTGACCGCGATTCACTTCCTGGCGAAGACGAACAACAGGAAACCTATCGCCGTGTCGCCGAAACCGTCCGGCCGCATCCGCTCATCATTCGCACGTTCGATCTTGGCGGCGATAAAATTGCCGGCGGCATCGACGTCAGTGACGAATTGAATCCATTTCTCGGCTGGCGAGCCATCCGCTTTTGCCTCGAACACGAAGAAATTTTCAAACCGCAGCTCCGGGCGATTCTTCGCGCCAGTACCGTCGGGAACGTCAAGATCATGTTCCCGATGATTTCAGGAGTCGCGGAGATGCGCCGCGCGCTTGCTATCCTTGACGAATGCAAAGAGGAGCTCCGCGCCGCCGGTATTCCATTCAATCCCAATCTGCAGACCGGAGCGATGATTGAAATCCCCAGTGCGGCGATTTGTTCGGACGCGCTCGCACCCAGCGTCAATTTCTTCAGCATCGGCACGAATGATCTTATTCAGTACGCTATCGCGGTCGATCGCGTGAACGAACGGATCGCTCACCTTTACGAACCGACGCATCCGGCCGTCTTGCGCCTGATCAACATGGTAGGCGAAGCCGCACGCAAGAATAAGATCTGGTTTGGTGTTTGCGGCGAAATGGCGGGCGACATTGAACTTACTCCATTGCTCCTCGGCCTCGGCGTCGATGAACTCAGCGTCAGCCCAACCCTGGTGCCCCGGGTCAAATCGGCCCTTCGCAGCCTTGCGCTGAACGAATGCCGGCAACTTGTGCAAAAGGCGATGCGACTGGAAACGCCTGGAGAAATCCTCGAGCTTTGCTCGCAGCTTGCCCGCGAACGCTACGGTGCACTGCTCAGCTGATCCTTATTCTTCGGTTGTTTCCGACTCCGGATCGATCTCCGGCCTGAGACCTTCTTCTTCCATCTTGCGGAGGACGTCGCTCATGTCCTCGACCTCATCCCAGACCTCCTGGCTCACATAGATTGGGGCCTTTTGTTGCGTCGCCATGGCAATGCAATCGCTCGGCCGGGCATCGAGCTCGATGATTTTTCTCTGCTGCAGCTCGTTTTCCGCCGAGATGATCATGCGGGCATAATAGGTCGCGTTTTTCAGATCATTAATGATGACGCGCTCGACCCGCGCACCGACAGCCGTCATCAAATGCGCCATTAAATCGTGCGTGAGCGGCCGTTCTTTCGACATCTCTCGCATAAACATCGTGATGGCACTGCCGACCGTCTGATCCACATAAACAATGAAAACTTTATCAGTGTTCCCAATAAACACGGCGCAGCCGCCACTGGTCGGCAGGACGGCGCGAACATGTACCTCAATGACCGTCTTGTTCACTGATTTGACGGTACCGATGCGAGAAAGAAAAACAAGCTGACGGAAACCATGGCCGCGGAGCAGCACGCGGATTTTTCGAACTGTCGCTTGCATGTTGCGAACCTTGAATATCATCCGTTTGCTGGCCGCACATTAAATGACAAAAACCGATTGGGATCTTGAGGCGGCGAATGCGACCTACAACGTGGAAGGTTGGGGTAGCGGCTATTTTTCGATCAATCCCAACGGTAACGTCATAGCCAAACCGCTACAGGAAGACGGCGGCGCGATCGATATTCTGGAAGTGGTGAACGAAGCGCGCTCGCGCGGCCTCGGTTTTCCTTTGGTCATTCGTTTCCAAGATTTGCTTCGTCATCGCGTCGAGTGCGTTAACCGGGCCTTTGAAACCGCGATCTCGGAATTTAATTATCGTGGCAGTTATCGCGGCGTTTTCCCAATCAAAGTGAATCAACTTCGGGAAGTGATCGAGGAAATTGTCGAAGCAGGTGAAAAGTTCCATTTTGGTCTGGAAGCCGGAAGCAAACCGGAGCTGGTCGCCGCGCTCGCCATGCACAAGGATCCGGAGAGCCTCATTATTTGCAACGGTTACAAAGATCCAGCTTTCATCCGCATCGCTCTTCTCGGACGCAAACTCGGCAAACAGGTGATTCTTGTGGTCGAGAAGCTGGAGGAACTGGAGCAAACCATTCGCACCTCGAAAGAAGTCGGTGTCGAGCCGTTGATCGGCATCCGCGTTCGTCTCACCAGCAAAGGGGCCGGGAAATGGACTACGAGCGGAGGGGAGAACGCCAAATTTGGACTCGACACCATCAGTTTGGTGGCGGCGAGCGAGATGCTGAAAGCGCAAGGCTTGGCCCATTGTCTGAAACTAATTCATTTTCACGTCGGCTCGCAGGTTCCCGATATTTCCACCATTAAACGCGCCGTCCGCGAAGCAGCCCGCTATTATTCAAAGATCGCCAAGCTCGGGCACCAGTTAGGCTATCTTGATGTCGGAGGAGGTCTCGGCGTAGACTACGACGGCTCGCGCTCCAGTTTCGATAGCTCGACAAATTATTCGCTCCAGGAATACGCCAACGACGTCGTCTGGAACATCATGGATGTGTGCGACTCGGAAAATGTGGCGCACCCCGCGATCGTCAGCGAAGGCGGGCGCGCCATCGTCGCCCATCACTCGGTTTTGGTGATGGAAGCATTCAGTTCGATCGAGAAAACAAGCAAAACCAAGATCGAAGCGACCGACAAAGATCACAAGCTGGTCCGCGACATGGTTGAGGTGAAGCAGCGATTAAAACGCGGCAATCGTCTCGAGAGCTTGCATGACATTCAGCAGATCAAGGAAGAAGCCCAGCAGACATTTGATCTTGGTCTGCTCGATCTCGAATCGAAGGCTAAGATTGACAATCTCTACTGGCAACTTGCCACTCAAATCGTCGGCATGCATCGCGGCCCGCGCTACATGCCCGACGAAGTGAAAGAACTCGAAACGTCCCTGGGCGACCAATACATTTGCAATTTCTCTGTCTTTCAATCGCTCCTCGACCACTGGGCACTCGGCCAGCTCTTTCCTATCATGCCAATCCATCGCCTGACTGAAGCGCCGGAACGGAACGGAACGATCGTCGACATTACTTGCGATTCGGATGGAAGGGTTTCGAAGTTCATCGATTTGCAGGATGTTCGCGACACCCTCCCCCTACATCGCATCACGCCGGGCGATATGTATTACCTCGGCGTCTTTATGGTGGGCGCTTACCAGGATATCATGGGGGACCTGCACAATTTGTTCGGTCGAGTCACCGAAGTGCATGTTTTTCTAGATCCGGATGAAGAATCCGGTTGGTACATCGAAGAGGTAATTGAGGGGAGCACGATCGGCGAAGTTCTTGCCATGACACAATGGGACAAGGTGGAATTGCTGCGTTTGCTCAAGATCCAAGTCGATGCCGCGATCAAGAGCGATCGCTTAAAACCAAGCGATGCGATGAAATTGCTCGCAGACTACGAACGCGGTTTGCAGGAGTACACTTACCTCAGCTTGAATGGAGTAAAACCGACCTCTGCCGCCTGGCTCCCATTAGCTTCTTGATCAATTCGAAGCCATTTCCGCTAGAAGTTGTCATCCTCCTGATCGCTAGCAATTCCGCGACTTAACAATCACGTCGCAGATCCGTACCTGGCTGAAACCATTTCAATCTTCTTTTCAAACGCTTTCGTGTCCTGCCAGGGCGAGGCGAATAACACGTTTGCGCTCGCGATGAAGTTTCAACTTTATCGAAACCTGCGGCTTCAAAGACCTGGCCCAGTTTGTCCATGGTAACGTTGCGTCCACCGACGCTGATTGCGCGCAAAAATGCAATAAACCTTGGCATGGCAACTAAAAAGATAAGGCCGGCATTTTCGAGCAACCTTACTTTTCTGTAAGTCGCGGTTGTCGCAGATTGGGATCGAGGCCAACTCGCGGCCTTGCCTGTTATACCGTCATTCGGAGCAGGTAAATAGCGACCAAGGTCAGCAGGAAATATGATACCAGGATGGCAGCGCCAGGATAATCCTTGGCGACACGCTGGCCAAAAAAAAGTGCCGTGATTGCAATGGCGGCAATGAGCGCACCGTCCAGTGCGATTGCGGTATCGCCCTGCAGGACAATGAGGAGACATCCAACCGCACTGAGAGCGCCCGCCGCAAGTTCCAAAATGGTAAGCAAACCGAACATTGGCGCAGCCATTCTGGCCAGTGGGCTTCTCGCAAAGTGGTCTTTGACAAAGTCGAGGTTGCCGCGCCAATCGAAAATTTTGTCGATGCCAGATTGAAGAAAAAGAATAGCGAGGAACGCCGCCACAAGTATTTGCATGAAGTGCATGACGGCGGTGCTGGAATGGAAATTGAGCATGTGATTATCCTAGCACCGCTATGGCCCTCCGAGTGAAGTCGTAAATGTCAGCGCCAGCTTTATCGTGCGCTCTTTCGCGCGCATTGGGTTCTGTTGAATTTCACCCGCGAGATAAGAACAAAGATCGGACCCAACTAGAGCGAATCTTATTTCAGCTTCGTGAACTCAAGTCTGGACTCATTGGGGTCTGTTAAGATCATTCGATCTCGCGAAAACTCCATTCGATAAACCGAAGTAGCGAATGGCGTTTCAATTTTAAGGCGCTGATCATTTCCGAAACTATATCTGCCGCGGGTGTTTCCGATAAGGACGGAGCCGTCTTTACGGAATTCCCATATTATGGCGCTGGGATCGCCCGAGTTGCGCCACTTACCGGCAATTGAGGATGAGCTATCACAACCGATGACCGAGCAGAGCAGGATGACCAGCAATATTTTTCCCGATCTAAAGCTGTATCCGAAGGAAGAAGGTGACACGCTGACCTCACGCTATTAAACGGTCGCTTGTTTACCCGCAATATCATTGACCAGGCCGGTCACGTCGCTTCGACCCCCCAACTTAGGCTGTCGTGCTGTGGCCGGCTGCAGAATGGTAAGGGCGGACGGTTTAACGGTGATCTCTATTTCGCTCGGATTTCGCGCCCGTTGTCCTTTGCGGGGCCAAAGCTTGTCGTCAAAGTGAAGCGTCAACCCTTGCCAGAGAATTCGTAATCGGCGGAATCTTCGAACCGCCAACGGAAATTTATTTTTCTTTCCCGCCAAACGAGAGTCAAAATAATCCAGGAGAAGAGGCCGATCCGCTTCTCGAACACAGACAAAGTCGAACTCGGCGTCCTTGGTGGTGGCT
>QHNU01000142.1 GCA_003218525.1 Verrucomicrobiota bacterium | reverse complement strand
AATATTTGTCTTTGTAGAGTGACTCGAACCAGCCGCGATACATCAGCGGATATTGCTCGTTGTAATAATCAACAAGTGAGCTCACGTCTTCACCGCTGACGCTGCGCGCGAGCAGATCCGCAACGACATGGCTGGTGTAAGAACAAAAATCCAGCCCGGGGCTGTAAAGCGGATCGATGAATCCGGCCGCATCGCCCACGGCCGCCCAGCCGTTGCCGCAGACCTTCTCGCTCTGATAGGCCAATGCCGAATAGGCATGCACATCACCCTCGATCGCCTTGGCCTTAGCGAAAATCTCGCGACCAATCGGATGCGCAATCAGATGGTCGTGCAAACGCTGGGCGAGAGAAGAGCCAGCTGGCAATTCGAAAATCCGGCTGTCGTAAACGATGCCAGCGCTGACATCGCCTCCTCGCAACGGAATAATCCAGCACCACCAGCCATAGCCCATGAGATGGTTCGTCGCCCACGATCGGCTGGTGCGACAAGCGTTGGCGAAATCGGGAAATTTCTGCCGCAGTGAAGCGTGCCCAGACGGCGTTAATCGGGTGTTCGGTGTTTGGTCGAAAATATCCGAGCATCCGCGAGATCAGAGCGGTCCGGCCGCTCGCATCGACGATCCAGCGGGTACGAATCGTACGGTCTTGGTTCGCGGTTGAAACGCCCACGGTTTGGCCTTCCGCGCCGTTCAGTTGCAAGCCGGTCACTTTGGCGGGTCTCAGCAGGTCGCACCCCGCTTTCACCGCCTGCTCGAGCATATGGGAGTCGAGAGTGGCGCGGTCGACTTGGAAGCCAGAGAGGCGGGCGCCGTAGCGGGCGCCGATTTCCACGCAATCATCGAAAGGCTGTTCGGCCTTTTGTGAGAACCACATCCGCAATCCTTGTTTTGCGATGTGGTGGTGTCCCAGATGCTGGGTCATCCCCAGAATGCGCGTCATATAGCAGCTGCTGATCTCGGTCGTCGATTCGCCCACTTTGCGATCGAAGGCGGCGTTTTTTTCCACGATCAGCACGCGTGCATTCGGGCAGCGCCGCTTTAGCACGAGCGCAGTAGCTGCCCCGGAAAACGCTCCTCCTATGATCGCGACATCGTAATCCATCTAGGCAAAAGCATGCCCGCGCTCGGCTCGAAACGCAATTCCTCCAAGAAGCCGGATAGCGTAGGCTGACACGCGATGATTTTGACCAATGGACGCGTGATTCTCGCCGACACCATTCGCGATGACCTCGACGTTGAGGTTCGCGATGGGAAAATCGCGGACCTGCGTCCCCGGGGCGCAGCTCAAAACGCAATCGATCTGGGCAAAAATTTCCTAGGACCTGGCTTTGTCGATTTACACGTTCATGGCGCACTTGGCCGGGATGCGATGGAGATGAGCTTGGAATCGTTTCGGGTAATTTGCGATTACCATGGCCGCGGGGGAACGACTTCGCTCCTGCTGACCACAGTCACAGCGGAGATCAAAGGGATCGTTTCCGTTCTCACCCGGGTGAGAGAGTACCGCTCACAAATCCCGCAGATCGCTGGCGCGCATGTGGAGGGGCCTTTTATCTCGCCCCACAAGGCGGGCGCGCAAAATTCAGAATTTATCTGTGAGCCAAAGCCGGAAGTGACCGATCAGCTGCTAGTGGACGCCGACGTCATTAAACGCGTCACGCTTGCGCCGGAAATAAAGGGCGCGCTGCAGGCAATCGAACGATTTGTCTCTTCTGGAATTAGTGTAAGCGGCGGACACTCCGACGCGTTGGACGAAGAAGCGCGCGCCGGCTTTGAATGTGGAATGCGCAGTGCAACCCATACATTCAATTGCATGTCGTCGGCGCGACGCCGTGGAATTTATCGTATTGCCGGTTTACTCGAGTTTGCTTTGGGCGAGCCGGAAATGAACTGCGAACTGATTGCCGATGGTCATCACGTATCCCCGACGCTCATGAAAATGGTTTACCAGGCGAAAGGCGCCTCTGGAATATCGCTCGTGACCGACGCGACTTCCGGTGCGGGTTTGCCGAACGGCACGCCATTTGAGCTCGGCGGGAGAAAATGCGTGGTCAAAAATGGGGTTGGCCTGCTCGCAGATGAATCGGCCCTCGCCGGAAGTGTCGCTTCGATGATCGATCTGGTGCGCACGATGGTGCGCGATGTCCGCATTCCTGTACCCGAAGCCGTCGCCATGGCATCTCTCAACCCGGCACGCCAAATTGGCCTGCCAAAAAAGGGCGAAATCGCTATCGGCAATGATGCTGATCTGGTTGTGTTTTCACCAGAGTTCGAGGTGAAGCAGACCTTCGTTGCGGGGGAACAAATTTACCCGCCTTGATTACAGCTCGAGCAAGAACTTTGCGATTTCCAGGGAAGCGTCGGGCCGGCTGATTTTGGCAATATTCTTCGACCATTCGCGCAGCACTTTTGCGTCGTCCTCGAATGCACGCTGCAGCGCATCGATTACCCCATGGATTGAAGACGCAACCACCCCCGAATTTGTTTCCACGATCAAGCGCGCGTTGCCCTCCTCCTGCCCTGGCACAACTTGGTTGATGATCATTGGACAACCGGCCGCGATTGCTTCTTGCACGGTGGCCCCGCCGGCTTTGCTGATGAGGAGGTGATGACTGCTGAGCAACCGCGGCAGTTCGGTGGTCCAGCCGATCACCTCGAATTTGTGGGTGCTCAAGTTACGAATCGATTGAACCGCAAGTCGGAGGTTTTCGTCGCGACCGACGGTCACCGTCAATTGTATGTTTGGAATCGCAGCGAGCTCGCGCACGAGCTGCGGCGCGAAGGGCTGGCCCGGGGTGATCATGTAGAGAATGCGCCATGGCGAATTGATCGAACGACTCCCCCGCAAGGTAGGGTCCGCAAAACGCGGGCTCACGGGAAACCCGAGCACTCGCAGCAGATCGCGCGGCACGCCGGCGCGCGTAAGTGCGTCCGCGGTCGGTTCGTTAGCGATAAGAAAACAGTCGGCGGAACAACGAAACCAAATCGCATTGATCGTGATCGAATCCGTGATCGCTACCACTCGTTTGGGCCGCGAACCGTTCACCGACCCGAAAGTTTCATCGAGGAAATGCGGATAGGCTGGAAATACAGAAACGATTACGTCCGGCCGATCGTGCCGGATAATTTCGGCCAGGCGCTGGCGGGCTGGAAAGAACCAGCGCAGGCGGGTGCGAAATTCTTCTTGTTTATCGATCCAGGAATAGAGCGATGCCCAGGCGTGGGGCAGGCGATTGATCGTGCCGAGGTAGGCGCGACGCACCACCGCATTGATAAGGCCAAATGCTTCGGCAAAAATGTCGCGGATTTGAACCTGGGTTTCGGGGGCTATTTGCAGAAGTCCCTCGCGAATTCCGCGCGCGGCGCTGTTGTGTCCTTCGCCGAATCCGGCGGTGAGAATGAGAATTTTTTTCACGTCGGGATGGGGCGCGGGGAGTTTAATGGATAATTACGAGCGGCAAAGTACAGTTGCGCGAAATGAACATGCTCCGGCTCATTGGGCGGGCGACGCGGAGTCTGATCTGGGAAACGGCGACGGACAACACCACCGGTCTGGCGGCGCAATTGGCCTACCAATTTCTTTTTACTCTCGCGCCCGGGCTGCTTTTTCTCTGGCATCTGCTCGGATTATTCGGCACTGACCCAGGGAAACTGCATCGCATTTTCATTGTCCTGAAAGAATTTCTGCCGCCAGACCCCAAAGTGCAGGATATTCTCGATTCCGCTCTGGCCAGCGTCGTCGTCACCGGCTCGAGTGGTTTAATCGCAAATGTTGGAATCGTCGCCGGGATTTATCTGGGCACGATGTTTATCAGCACGATCTCGCGCGCGCTCAGCCAAACCCATGGCGTGGTCGAGGATCGGCACTGGTGGTCGAAGTACATTATTTCGTTTCTGTTGTTGTTTTGGTTCGGGATCACAATTCTAATTTGCTTCAACGCCGTCGTTTTCGGCGAAACATTGGCCGGAATCGCCGAAGTAAATTTCCAGCTGAAGATTCCTCTCCAGGAATGGGTCGCGGCCTTAAGTCTGCCCTTCACTGCCGTCGCCCTGGTAGGTCTCGCTCTCGGGCTCTACCTGATCACACCCGAAAATTATCTGACCGTGCGGCAGGCGCTACCAGGCGCGATTTTGTTTTCACTCGGCTGGCTGGCAGTGACGAAATTGTTTCAGCTCTACGTCGCGAAATACGACCGCTACAATCCCACCTATCACGCGCTGGCATCAATCATCGTGCTGCTGACCTGGATGTATCTGACCTGTTTATTGCTGCTGCTGGGCGGAAAGCTGAACGCCATTCTGCGCCGCGAACACGAGCGAGCTCTGGAAAATCGCGCGCCGGAGCCACAGCCCGCTTGAACGAGCGCGCGGCTCGGTTACGCTCGCGCCGGTGATTCGATTGCATGTTTGGCTGACAATTGCGATCACCCTCAGCGGAATCGCTGGCCTACTCGGCTCCGCCCAAATTTCATCTTCGGAAAAATCCGGAACAGCAGCGTTCCTGCAAGCGGCCACGTCCTCTGATCCGGACAAAACGCCTGCGCCCAAACCGAAATCGACCCCGAAAAGACGAAAATCGAGCAAGAGCACGCCTTCACCGAAGCCCAAGGCGAAACCGAGCGAAACGCCGGAGGTCAAGAAGCCGAAGAGCAGCGCGCAATCCGATGAGGAGGGAACGCCTACCCCGTCAAAGAAGAAAAAGGCGAACGCTTCGCCCAGCACATCAAAGAAAAAAAAAGGGAAAAAATCCCCGAGCGCATCACCGAAGAAATCACCGAAGCCTTCGGTAGCTCCAGCAGAAGAACCGCCGCTTCCGAGCCCGACGACTACACCCGCAGCAACCGCGCAGGCAAGTGCTCGTCCTCCATCCGACGCGAGCGGAATTCCGCAGGTTAACGTCGAGAAATCGGGATTTCTCGGCGATCAAGGCTACGAACCGCCGCCGACTCCGCCGCCCCGCCGCGGTTGGTGGCCATGGTCGCGGCGCGAAGTCAGTTATCGTTACCTTTCGCGCACAGTCCGCGCTCAGATTGATCGCGCGCCAGTCATGCGGCGCCGCTGGCAATTCATTGTCGTGCACAACAGCGGGACGCGGCAGGGGAGCGCGCGGATTTTTGATTATTACCACCGCCATGTCCGCCGCATGCAAAACGGTCTTGCCTATCATTTTGTTATCGGGAATGGAACCTCTACCGGAGATGGTGAAATCGAAATCGGTGATCGCTGGCGCCGCCAGATCAATGGCGGTCACGTCCACAGCGATTACCTGAACAACATCGCTCTTGGCATTTGCTTGGTCGGCGACTTCAACCGGGATCAACCGACACGCCGGCAACTCGAGGCCTGTGAAGAATTGATCCGGTATTTGCGGCAACGCTGCGGAAAGATCGATGCCCATTATGCCATCGTCCGACCCCATCGGGAGGTGAATCCACCGCAGTGGGCGACCGATTGTCCGGGCGACGCATTTCCGTATCCATGGTTTCGGCGTTTCCAGGAATGATGTTCAGCCGGGCCGCGCAGACAACAAGACGATCGGATGATTCTGGAGCCTTAGCCGGGCCGCGAAAACCGTGGTTGTCAGACCGGCATGGCAGCGGCATTTTGGTGAGTGATGGCCCACGAACCGAGCTTATTGATCGAGTGCGCAACGCAACTCGCGGTGTTCCTCAGCAACCGTCCCGGGGCGCTAGCGCGTGTCTGCGAGGAGCTGGCCAAGGCTGAGATTAACATTCACGCGCTGGCCGTTTCCGATACCGCGGATCATTCCGTGGTACGAATGGTGGTGGGCGATCCGACCAAGGCGCTCATGCTGCTTGGCGAACGCGGTGTCCTCGCGCTCGAGACCGATGTCTTAATGATCGAATGCGACAACGAGCCGGGCACGCTGGCCCGAATTGCAGATCGGTTGGCGAAATCGGACGTAAACATAGAATACGCTTATCTCGCCACCAGTGTGAGATCAGAAAAAGGGCTGATGATTCTGCGCCCGGATGACGTTGAGAAAGCGCAACGGGTATTGCGCGATCTGTAGCACGCTCGCATTTCGGCATCTCTCGAATCATGCGAAGCGAAGTCGAAAAGATCCTTCGCTACCGGTGATGCGTTTCGCAGCCCGGTTTTTTTGACCCCCGTAATGAGACAAGTGATTGCGAAGAGACGTTGCACATCAAGCGCGCGTAGTGAATAGGAACGCTTCGCGTTATGACGCCCGTTAAGACCTGGCTCGGTTACCCCTATCCGCTCGGCGCAACCTGGCTGGGCAACGGCGTCAATTTCGCCCTCTTCTCCGAACATGCGACCTCGGTCGATCTTTGCCTTTTCGACAGTATGGATGCGCGGCAAGAGAACATTCGCATTCCAATGACGGAGCACACGGATCAGGTCTGGCACCTCTTTATGCCCGATGTGCGCCCGGGGCAGATTTACGGATATCGTGTCTCAGGGCCGTATCAACCGGAACAGGGGATGCGTTTCAACAGTTCAAAGCTGTTGATCGATCCTTACGCAAAGGCGATCGCGGGAGGGATCGATTGGGCTGACGAAATGTTTGGTTATGTCGTTGGCGGGAAAACGGAAGATTCGACCCGGGATTTCCGGGACGACGCCTGGGGAATGCCAAAATCCGTGGTCATCGACAATGCGTTTGATTGGGCTAATGACAGGAATCCCAGAACGCCTTTGCACCAATCGGTTATCTACGAAGTGCACGTTAAGGGTTTCACAGAGCTGTGCCCAAATGTGCCGGAAAAACTGCGCGGCACCTATGCCGGGATGGGCACCGCGGCATCGATCGAGTATCTCAAAGAACTCGGAGTGACGGCGGTGGAGCTATTGCCAGTGCATGCCCATGTTGACGACAAGCAGCTGGTCGATCGCGGCCTGGTCAACTACTGGGGTTACAACACGATCGGATTTTTCGCGCCCGAGGCGAAATACTCCAGCAGTGGCGATATGGGGGAGCAGGTAACTGAATTCAAAGCGATGGTGCGCAATCTGCACGCCGCCGGGATCGAAGTGATTCTCGACGTTGTTTACAACCATACGGGCGAGGGAAGCCATCTGGGGCCGACACTTAGTTTTCGTGGCATCGATAACATCGATTATTACCGGCTACTGCCGCAGGACCCGCGCTTCTATCTCGATTTCACCGGCACCGGCAACACCTTCAACTTACTCAATACCCGCACACTCCAGCTGGTCATGGACAGCCTGCGCTATTGGATCATCGAGATGCACGTCGACGGTTTCCGGTTCGATCTCGCGAGCACGCTGGCTCGCGACCATAACGGCGTGAACAAGCTACATGCGTTTTTCGAGATTATTCATCAGGACCCGGTGATTTCACAACGAAAGTTAATTGCGGAGCCGTGGGACATTGGGGAAGGCGGTTATCAGGTCGGAAATTTCCCCATCTTGTGGGCGGAGTGGAACGGCAAATACCGCGATGTCGTTCGCAGTTTCTGGAAAGGGGACGAGGGCCGCATCGGGGAAGTGGCTTACCGGCTCACCGGCAGTCCCGATCTTTACCAGCACGATGGCCGTCGCCCCTATGCCAGCATCAATTTTGTCACGTCTCACGACGGATTTACGCTGACCGATCTCGTCAGCTACGATCACAAACACAACGAAGCGAACGGCGAAAAGAACAGCGACGGCGACAACAATAATTATTCGTGGAATCACGGGGTCGAGGGCCCAACCGATGATCCAAAGATCAACGCATTGCGCGAGAGACAGCGGCGCAATTTTCTCGCCACTTTGTTTGTTTCGCAGGGCGTGCCGATGCTGTGCGGAGGAGATGAATTCGGCCGGACCCAAAACGGCAACAACAATGCCTATTGTCAGGACAACGAGATCAGCTGGTTAAATTGGCAGAAACGCGACGCAAAACCGAAGGCGCTGCTCGAATTCACAAAAAAAATGATTCAACTTCGGCGCGAGCATCCGGTCTTCCGCCGGCCAAAGTTTTTTCAGGGTCGACGGATTCGCGGTAGCGAGATCAAAGATGTAATGTGGTTTAATCCTGGCGGCAATGAAATGAGTGATGAGGAATGGGCTTCACCCTTCGCGCGTTGCCTCGGAATGCTTCTGAGCGGCGATACCATCGATGTCCTAAGTTTCACCGGTGAGCCCATTCGAGATGATACTTTCCTGTTCCTCATCAACGCCCATTATGAGCCGATTCCTTTTCTGCTGCCGGGCCAGGAAGATCTCGAATGGCAACTAATTCTCGATACCGCGACCGAGGAGGGGTTTCTGATTGAACCGAAAAAATTTGCATCGGGTGAGGACGTGCCGGTGGCGGATCGGGGCGCTTGTTTGTTGAAACTCACCAGCGGCACCCAAGCGCAAGCGCGTCAGGAATCGTATAAGAAACGCCATTTCGATATGACGCATGGCGCTTCCGCGGCCAAGCGGCCGGAGCAGGGAACCGCTGAGCAAACATCAAAGCAAAAATAGCGCGTGATTTTGCGTCCAGACACGAAGAGAATTGGCAAGATGATCGCGCCGCAAGCGCCTGGGACAACTCTCGTTCTATGACACCGACATCATTCATCATCGTGGCTGATCGCGGCAGTCTCAAAGCATACAGAGTCGATGAAACCCCCACCCGGGGGCCCAGTTTGAAACTGGTGCAGGCATTCGATATCACTGATGCCCACGGTAAACTGCTCGATAAAGTGACCGACCAGGCCGGCCGATTTCCGGTGGGCGACGGAGGGGTGGGACGCCATATGAACGCCATCGCGGAGCGACAAACACTGTCGGGTGAATACGACCGTCGCATTTATCGGCAGCTTGCCGATCAGATCACAGAAATTTTGCGACGCGAAAAAGCCGAAGGCTGGTCCTTCGCCGCACCATCGGAAATCTATCCGCACATTGTCGATCTTCTGCCTCGGGGCGTACGCGAGCAAATCGTCGAGCACGTGAAATCGGACCTGGTCAAAATCGAGCCGGCCAGACTACCAAGTCATTTTCGTTCTCTCCGGCCAATTTAACCGCGCTTTTTCATCATCCCGAACGGATGTGAGGGATCTCCCGATTGTTCCTTCCGAGCAGCACTTTTTGAACGTCGCGAGATTCTGACGGGTGTTCGGGATGACCAGGCGTCGATCGTTTCCTCTGGCGGAGGCGAT
>QHNU01000141.1:6660-9620 GCA_003218525.1 Verrucomicrobiota bacterium | reverse complement strand
TCGAGGGCGCGATCATCGATAGCGTCTTGGAAGCAAAACTGACGTTCCATCGCGTCGGCTCCATTTTCTGTTTATTTTTTTCATCGGCGCCGATCTTCGATTTGGATTCCGCTCAACGCAGCGATACGGCGCGTTACGCGAAGTTCTTTCACACCTGCCTCGAGCACGGTGTCTATTTTCCGCCATCGCAGTTTGAAGCGGCTTTCCTTTCCGTCAGACATCAGACCGAGGATGTCGATGCAACCGCGCGCATTGTGAACGAAGCCCTTGCCAAGACGACGCGCTAGTTCCCGCCGTTTATCGAGTTGTCGGTTTATCTTTGCGTCAGTGCGGCGGTTGGTCTAGGGAACACCCGCTGTGAGCGCCTCTCCCGCGGAGCCAATCCGCGCCGTCGCGAAATTCTTCTTCAAAGACGGCCGGAAATTTTTCGTCAAAGGCATCACTTACGGACCGTTCAAACCGGATGCGGGTGGCAATTACCTCGGTCCACCTGAACGAGCTGCCGCTGATCTGGCCGATATTCTCGCCCTTGGGTTTAACGTCGTGCGCGTTTACCATTCGCCGCCACTCTGGTTCCTCGATGCTTGTAGCGCCGCTGGTTTGCGCGTCCTCGTCACATTACCATGGGCAAAGCACATCGAATTCTTGCGGGAGAGATCCGCGCGCCGAGAAATCACTCGCTCCGTAACTGGTGCGATCAAATCGCACGGTGATCATCCCGCGCTGTTTGCCTATCTCGTCGGCAATGAAATTGCGCCGCAAATGGTTCGCTGGCTTGGCGTCCGTCGCGTCACGGAATTCATTGAGCATCTCATCACTTTAGGCCGCGGAATATCGCCGAATACCCTGTTTTCCTATGCCACCTATCCACCGACGGAATTTCTCTTGCCCCAGAATGTCGACTTTTATTGTTTCAACATTTACCTGCATCATCAGCCAGATTTTGAGCGTTACCTCAGACGTCTCCAAAATCTAACTGAAGAGCGCCCACTTATTCTCGGTGAGTTTGGTTTGGACACGGTTCGGCATTCGGAGAGCGAGCAGGCGGATATGCTGAGCTGGCATATCGACAGTGTGGTGAAATGCGGACTGGCCGGTACCGTCCTTTTTTCCTGGACCGACGAATGGTATACCGGTGATCACGAGATCACGGATTGGGCCTTTGGGCTAGTCACACGCGATCGCCAACCCAAAAAATCCTTCTTCGCTTTGCGCGAGAAGCTTGGTGAGAAGGATTCGGAACTGCTGCGTCGTCAGCTCCCTCATTCACCGACCGTCTCGATCATTGTTTGTTCTTATAACGGCGCCACCACTCTCCGGGCGTGTCTCGAATCGCTCAGCAAACTAAATTATTCATCTTACGAAATCGTGCTGGTCGATGACGGCTCGACCGATAACACGGACCAGATCGCAGCGGAATTCCCATCCGTGCGATATGTGCATCAGCCGAATCGCGGACTTAGCGCTGCACGCAACACCGGGGCTGCTGCTGCTCGCGGGGAGGTATTTGTTTACACCGACGCCGACTGCATGGTTGACGTGGATTGGCTCTCCTACTTGATCGGAACGCTTACGACTGGTGATTATGCCGGCGTGGGCGGTCCGAACGTACCTCCGCCGGCGCGCAATTGGGTTCAAGCATGCGTGGCTGCCGCGCCCGGCGGGCCGAGCCACGTGCTCTTAACCGACACCGTCGCCGAACATATCCCGGGATGTAACATGGCGTTTTGGCGCTGGGCCTTCGAAAATGTCGGCGGCTTCGATCCGGAATATCACAAAGCCGGAGACGACGTGGATTTTTGCTGGCGGTTGCAACAGGCTGGGGGCGTGATCGCTTTTAGCCCGGCCGCGATCGTGTGGCATCATCGGCGATTCACTCTCCGGGCCTTTCATCAGCAACAGAAAGGATATGGTGAAGCCGAATCACTCCTGCGATTTAAACATCTGATTTTTTTTGGCCCCACCGGAGCCGCCAAGTGGCGTGGACAAATCTATGGCACTCCGCGTTTCAGTTGGTTCATCAATCGACCCGTGATCTATCACGGCATCTTTGCCGATGGCTTTTTCCAGTCGATTTATCCAACACCTCAATCAGACATCGCAGCTTACCTCAGCAGTATCGAATGGTTCGCCCTGACCCTTTTCCTCTTTGGCTTGGGAGTTTTCCTGCCACCGTTGCGCATCGTGCCCTATCTCATGTTTGGCGGGACGCTTTGCGTCGCGCTTTCCTACATGGTCCGCGCCCGAATCGAGCCGCGCTTCGACACCGTTGCAACGCGATTGCTGGTGATGTTTCTCGCTTTCACTCAGCCGCTCGTTCGCGGCTGGTCTCGTTATTTTACCTGGTTGCAATTCAAACGCACTCCCGGGGCAGTAATCGCGAGCCACGAGCAGCTGCCAGCTGAGGCAAAGTTCGGGGGTAACGGACGGCGCCAAATTTATTGGAGCGACACTGGCAGGGACCGTCACGCTTTGCTTGGCGAAATTCTTGGACTGCTCAATGCCGAAAACTGGCGCTACTCCGTCGATACCGGCTGGCAGGAATGGGATCTCCTGATCTACGGAAATTTCTGGTGGAGCATTGTCTTGCAAACTGTCACCGAATATCACGGCGGCGAGAAATGTCTGAACCGCGTTCGGCTGCGTTATCGCTATGTCACCACAACGGTCATTGTGAATCTCATTGTGGTTAGTCTGCTTGTTTATCATTTCCTCAATACGGGACACGTCTATTTGCCTTTCGCGGTTCCTTACGGAGCCTTTGTCGCGTTCCTCGCCTTTCGCGCACAACGGTTAAGATCGCGGGTGGCCGAACTGGTCGGTCTCGCGGCCTACCGCCTCGAAATGCGGCGCCTTTTTCGGACGCGTTCGGCGAAACGCCGCTCCGGCACTGTTGCACCGCACAAGTGAAGTTTCGGTTTTGGATCGCACTGATCGCGGAGCTGGCCCTTTTTGCCTCC
>QHNU01000141.1:0-6577 GCA_003218525.1 Verrucomicrobiota bacterium | reverse complement strand
TCGCTTACCTCCTGGCAACTGCCGAATTTGCTGCCACCGCAAAAAATGCGGTGGCGCTGTTTTGGGTCGTAACAATCGCGCTGCGTCTGCTCGCTTTACCTCTTGAGCCGGCCAATGAGGTTTGGCGTTACCAGGCTGATGGCGCGATGCAGCGCGCCGGTCTGAATCCGTACAAAACTTCGCCCGTCGATGCGGGTGATGCGGTCAAAGTCGCCGATATCGCTCGGGTCCCGCGCAACGATGAACCGACGGCTTACGCACCGGGCGCTGAAATCCTTTTTCGCGCAGTTCCCATGTCGGAGAGCGCTCTATTCTATAAGGTTATTTTTGCCGTCGCCGACCTGCTCGCCGTCGGGCTGTTGCTGCGCTTGGTAGATGTTCGCACGGCGGCTTGGTTCGCTTGGAATCCGCTGGTGGCATACAGCTTTGCCGGTGCGGCACATTTCGATAGCACCGTTTTGCTTGCGATCGTGACAATGCTTGCTGCCCTAACATCGTTTGAAGAAAGCGGAAAGATTAGGTCGCGCTGCATCTATGCGATCGGTGCGGCAATTGTCTTGGGGCTCGCGATTTCAGTCCGGCCAATCATGATTGTTCTGCTACTGCCGACGGCCTTCGCGCTTCGGGGCTATGCCGTGACGCTATTGCTTGGAATTCTCGCCCCGCTCGTTGCTGGTGTCGCCGTGGGAATTTCCAGTTTCGCCCGGTGGAATTTCTTCGGCGACTACGCCCAGGTAAGTCGGCTGAACGATTTATCTTGGTGGATTTTGGAAGATACGCTTTGGCCAAACTGGCATCAGCAACATTATCGTTATGACGTCGTGATCGGCATCGTCTCCACGATCATCGCATTGGTATTCGTGCGAAATTGGAAACGCGGACTGCTCTGGTCGATTGGCGCCACGATCATTCTTTCGCCGGTCCTGCATGCCTGGTACGTGACTTGGATCTTGCCTCTCGCGACGTGGCGACGCGCCTTTGGCTGGCATCTGCTCAGCGTCACGATTTTCGCTTATTACTTGTTTTTCAATCAACGAGGCCTCTTTGCCATGGAATTGCCATGGCACGCGGATCCTTGGCTGCGCGGGATGATTATCTTGCCGGTCGTGTTCGCCATGTTGATGCTGGCACGGCAGAGGTTATTGCGGAAAGAATCAAGCTAGGGCAATAGCTCGCGCATCGCGCTTTCGAAATCTGCCGGTACGTCCGCCTCAAAATGCATCCGCACTCTAGTCCGCGGATGATCGAACGCGAGTTTCCACGCGTGCAACATGGGCCGCGGAAGATTTCCGGGGCGAGCGCCATACTCTCGGTCCCCTAAAATGGGATGGCCGATATGTTGCAGATGGACCCGAATTTGATGAGTCCGTCCACTGTGCAAACAGCATTTCAGCAGGGTCGCAGCCACTCCGCTGCGTATCACCTGAAAATCGGTGCGGGCCTCACGCCCGCCCTCGCGCGCAATCGCCATCTTCGTCCGGTGAACACGATGCCTGCCGATCGCGGCGTTAATGCTCCCGGCATTCCGCCGCAGTTTTCCGGCGACGAGCGCGAGATAAATCTTCTCAACCGTGCGGGCGGCGAATTGACGGGAAAGATCGAGATGAGCGGCGTCGTTTTTCGCGACGAGCAGGCAGCCACTTGTTCCTTTATCGAGCCGATGAACGATTCCGGGCCGTTGCTTTCCGCCGATCCCGGAAAGATTTCTGCAATGAGCGAGAAGAGCGTTCACTAGAGTTCCGCTGTTTCGACCGGCGCCCGGATGGACCGATATTCCGGCTGGCTTATTAATCACAATCAAATCGTTATCCTCGAACAGGACAGACAGAGCGATCGCCTCAGCTTGGAGATCGAGTAATTTAACAGGCGGCTCAACCAGCATGACGCGATCGCCCATGCGAACGGTGTCGCTCGGGCGCGATGCCGCTTCGTTTAATTTAACGAAACCATTACGAATAAAGCTTTGGATTCGAGCCCGTGAAAACTCCGGCGCATGCCGCACCAGGAACCGGTCCAGCCGCAATCGGCCGTCCATAGATGTGACGGTGAATTCGCGAGTTTTTCCACTTTGCGCCAGCGTCATTGCCTTGAATCGGGCCGATGTTCTTTTGATGCAAACGCGTCATCCGGGCAGCGGTCGCCGTTTACAGGTCGGGCGCGAGTGTTAGATTTTCGCTTTCATACCATGGAGCAAAACCCACCCTTTCCCTCGCCGGAAGAACTGAAATCGAAACTGGCTGAGTTCATGAAATCGAACTTCGGCGATCGGGTTGCGTTTACGACGATGACGCAACCGGAAACAGCTGAGACCGGCGCCGAAGAAAAACCGCCTCGCGAAGAAAGTGATGATTTCGATTTCCGCTTTCTCCCGCGCGATATAAAGGCCCATCTCGATCGCTTTGTAATCAAGCAGGACGAGGCCAAAAAGGTGCTTTCGATTGCAGTTTGCGACCATTACAACCACGTGCAGTACGTGCGCCGGCTCGAAAAACAGGACCGATCTCGCGCGGAAGAGACGGAGTATGCTAAGCAGAACGTTATCCTGGTTGGCCCAACCGGCGTCGGCAAAACCTACCTCATCAAACATATCGCCGATTTCATCAGGGTGCCGTTCGTCAAGGCGGATGCGACAAAATTCAGCGAGACCGGTTACGTTGGCGGTGACGTCGAAGATCTCGTCCGGGAATTGGTCCACAAAGCGGATGGGGATGTGAAGCGTGCGCAGTTCGGGATCATCTACATCGACGAAATCGATAAGATTGCCTCGGCTGGGAACATGATCGGGCGGGATGTGAGCGGTCGGGGCGTGCAGACCACATTGTTGAAATTGATGGAAGAAACGGAGGTGCCCTTGCGGAGCGCGATGGATTTGCAGGGTCAAATTCAAGCCGCGCTGGAATTTCAAAGACGTGGCAAATCCAGCCGGCAGACCATCAGCACCCGGGACATTTTGTTTGTTGTCAGTGGAGCTTTCGAGCGATTGAAAGGGCAGGTTTCACAGCGAATCGCGCGCGGTCAGATCGGATTCAGCGCAGAGCCGATTCGCGTCATGGACAACGAGCTTTTCCAGCATGTTACCACCGAGGACTTCATTGAGTTCGGCTTCGAACCGGAATTCATCGGGCGTTTACCGATTCGCGTCGTCTGTGAAGAGCTGTCGGCGGATGATCTATTCAGCATCATGAAGTACTCCGAAGGTAGCTTGCTTCGCCAGTACGAGCGCGCGTTTCGTGCTTACGGTATTGAAATCAGTTTCGAAGACGAGGCGCTGCGTTTGATGGCTGAGGCAGGCGCCAAAGAAAAAACCGGTGCTCGCGGGTTGCTGACGGTATGGGAAAAATTATTCCGTGATTTTAAATTTTATCTCGCCGGATCAGGTCTCAGCCAGTTGCGAGTCACGGCCGAACTCGTGCGTGAGCCGAGACTTGCGCTCGATCGTTTGCTTGCCGAGGGACATAAGCACGAGGCTGTCGCGCTCGATCATCAGATCGACATTTTCGCGGAGGCGTTTCGTAAGCGGCACGATCTCGAGATCGTATTTGAGCGGCAGGCCCGCCAACGGCTGGTCGAACGGGCCCAAGCTGAAAAAATGTCTATGATCGATTTGTGTGCCCATCTGTTTCGCGACTTTCAATTTGGTTTAAGTCTCGTCCGCAAAAATTCCGGTCAGAATAGGTTTTCCCTGCCTGTTTCTGCGATCGATTCGCCGGATAAATTTTTGAGCGATTTGGTTGTCCAATCGTATTATCCTGCGCACGCGGAGAGCCAACCTGGATGAGACGCTCGCTCGTTTTCACCTTTGCGATCGCGATTGTAGTCGCGATTTTCGTCACGGTCCTGCACGCCAGCGGAATTTTACTAGCGCCGGAGAGTTGGATCTCGAATTTGATTACCCCTTTAGCGCCGACGCGCGCCGTTCCGGCCGCATGGCAATACGCGTTTGTGTTCCTGCTCGGAGTTGGTGTGACTTGGGTGACGGTCGAAAACACCCGGCGGAATCGCATTGGATGGATCATCATTGCAATCAGCGGCGAACTGCTTGCACTCATGTGGATATGCGCGCTTTATCGCGTTTCATTCCAACCCTTGCCGTGCATTCTCGCGGCCGGTTTAAGTTATGCCGGAGCCATGACTTATGTGACTTTATTCGCTGGACCACGCGTTTGGGGTCTTTTCGCGGCGATTCAGGGCAGACTTTCGGATGATCAAATTTCGCGCCTCCGCTCGGGCGAGATCGAAATCGAACCAGTTGCGCAGAGTTTCGAGGCCAGTGTGCTCGTGTGCGATATCGCCAATAAGTACGACCTCGCCGATGCGTCAGAACCGGGATCGATCGCGCAGACAAGCGAGATTTTTAATCGGCACGCCAGCGAAATTTTGCTGAATGCGAGTGCATATTTGCACGCGGCCGACGGCGAGGGTGTAGTGGCTATATTTGGTTTTCCCGGTGCCACAACGGATCACGCGGAAAAAGCAGTGCGGGCTGCGTTCGATTTGAAGCAGCTTTTCACGACTCCCGTGCAAAGCAGCAACGGCGAAAATCCGCTGAACATCGGCGCGCATATTGGTATTAGCTCAGGCTCCATCATCGCCGGACCGACGACAGAGAATCGTGATATTTTCGTAATGGGAGAAGCGATTGAGCTGGCGCGCCGGTTTTGTGTGGCCAATCGATTCTACGGCTCGCGCATTCTTATCGGCCCACGTACGTTTGAGTTGGCCAGCAACTTTTTCGTCGCCCGCCCGATTGATTTTCTGACCGGTGTGAGCGCACAGGAGCGTCACGAAATTTATGAGCCGCTCGCCGTGGCGGCCGACGCACCCGGCGATTTGGTGGCACGGCGCGATTCCTTTTGGAATGGTGTTGTTTTATACCGCGAGAAACGCTGGGCTGAAGCCTACAAAGAGTTTCAGAAAGCGCGCGGGCCAGCCGAAGAAGAAGACGCCCCGCTCAACTTGTACTTGCGCCGCCTCGAGCCGCTTGCCTTGCATCTCATGGAATCGCCGCGGGAAGAGCGGTTTTGAGAAAGGTCGAGTACCCACCCGCCCTGCGCGAGCTAATCGTGCAATTGCGCCAAATGCCGGGCGTAGGGCCGCGCTCGGCCGAACGAATCGCACTCTGGATGGTTCAGTCGCGCCGCGATCAGCCGGAACAAATTTCAGAGGCCATCGCAAATACGCGCCAAGCCGTTCATCCGTGCAAACTCTGCGGTTTTTTTGCGGTAGAAGAGCTTTGCGAGATTTGCCGCGACACCTCGCGTCCGCGCGATGTTCTCTGCATCGTCGAACAAGCCACTGATATTTTGCCATTAGAGAGAACGAGCGCATTTCGTGGGCGTTATCACGCACTCGGCGGCCGCATTTCGCCGCTCGATCATGTCGCCCCGGAGGATTTGCGGATCAGAGAGCTGCTCGATCGGGTTGAGATAGAAAAGTTCGCCGAGATAATTTTTGCGCTCGCGGCCGATGTCGAGGGCGAGGCGACCACCAATTATTTAGTCGATTTATTGAAAGATAAGCCGCTGACATTGACCCGCATCGCGCATGGATTGCCGGCAGGCGGCGGCTTGGAATCAGCTGACGAGCTGACGCTTTATCAAGCCCTGACCGGCCGCACAAAATTGTGACTACAGGCAGTCATGCTGATCGATTAGCGAGACTGGAATCTACAGGGCTATTACGGCAGCGTTTTTGCTTTTGGATATCAGGCAATTACCATTGAGCGATGCCGTGCGCCAAGATTGATTCCACATTACACCAGGCGCAAAAACCGCCTTGGATCAAAGTCCGATTGCCATCGAATCCAGTTTTCTTTTCGACCAAGGCGCTAATTGCCGATTTACGGCTGCATACTGTTTGCGAGAGCGCGCAATGCCCGAATCGGTGGGAATGCTGGAGCCAGGGAACTGCGACCATGATGATCGCCGGCGAACGATGCACCCGCGCCTGCGGATTTTGCGCAGTGACAACGGCGAAACCATTTGCCCTCGAAGAGGACGAGCCGCAACGCGTGGCCGAGGCGGTGAAGCGGCTCGGTCTTAAACATGTCGTCATCACTGCGGTCGCGCGCGACGATCTAAAGGATGGAGGCGCGAATCATTTTGCGCGCACGATCGCGGCCATTCGGGAAATGGACCCTTCGGTCATCATTGAAGTACTGGTCCCGGATTTTCACGCCCAAGATTGGTGTATCCAAATTGTTCTGGATGCGGCTCCTGACATTTTCAATCACAACATGGAAACGGTTGAGCGGCTAACGCCGCTGGTGCGTTCGCGCGCGAAATACCGCACCTCCCTGCGGGTCTTGAAACGCGCAAAGGAACTGTCGCCGAAGATTGTGACGAAGAGCGGCGTGATGCTTGGATTAGGCGAACGTGAGCCAGAGCTTTTTCAAACCATGGACGATTTGCGCGAAGTTGGCTGTGAGGTGCTCACGCTTGGCCAATACCTGCGTCCGACGCCGCGCCACCTGCCGGTGGTCGAATACATCGAGCCGGATCGTTTTTCGAACTATGGCGATATCGCGCGGGGCAAAGGATTTCTGCACGTTGCATCCGGCCCTCTTGTGCGCAGTTCC
>QHNU01000140.1 GCA_003218525.1 Verrucomicrobiota bacterium | reverse complement strand
ATCTGCGCGATCTTGGCCCGCTGCTATGGCTGGTCCGAATCGTCCTTCTCGCTTCGGTCGGCCTGCACATTTATTTTACTATTTGGCTTGCCATCGATAACCGGCGTGCTCGCCCGGACGATTACGTCGAAAGGCAACACATCAAAGCGACCTTCGCATCGCGCCACATGGTCGTCAGCGGCCTGATTGTGCTCGTGTTCATTATTTACCACCTGGCGCATTTCACCATCCGCACTACCGACAAACGCTTTGCTCTGTTGAAAGCCGACCCGCTCGGTCATTACGACGTTTATTCCATGATGGTTTACGGATTTCAGAACATTTACGTCTCAATCTTTTATGTAATCGGATTATTTTTGTTGACGCTGCATCTGACCCACGGCTCGTCGAGCTTTTTTCAATCGCTGGGATTGAATGATAGAAAACTAAACCCACGGCTCGCTTTCGGCGGAAGGATCTTCGCCTGGCTGCTTTTCGTGGGCTATACCGCGATTCCAGTCGCTATTCTGCTCGGATTGGTCAAACCGGCGCAGCAATTATGATTTAAAAGTTCGAAATCCGATTATCGAATATCGAAACAGACTGGAACAAAATCCAAAACCACAAAGGAATGTCGCATAACGAGAATTCAAAGCGCTACGATCTTGAGGAACGCACATTTGAATTTGCGAAGACTAGTCGGGCATTTGTAAAGCAATTGCCGCGAACAATCTCGAATCTCGAGGACGCGAAACAGTTCATTCGCGCGTCCGGCTCGATTGGAGCCAACTACATCGAGGCGAACGAAGCCATCGGGAAGAAGGACTTCGTGATAAAATCAAGATTTGCCGCCGAGAAGCGAAGGAAAGCCGCTATTGGCTCCGTTTGATCGACACCAATGGAAAACTTGAAGGAGATCAAGTGCAACTGCTGAACGAAGCCCAAGAATTGATGAAAATCTTCGGCGCAATCGTTCGCAAATCCGAGCAATGAGGACTTTCAGGATTCCGAATCCCTCATCAGACCACGCAAACACTGTCCACGTTTCGACTTTTTTCCTGCATTTGAATTTTCTTACGCTTGTTTCGGATTTTGGGATTCGAATTTCGGATTTTGCCGATGCCGTCGAGGGGAATCGAAGACCCAGAATACCGAGTATCGTAACAACATGATTGGGACGCTGGACACAAGGATTCCGCCGGGACCGCTTGAGCAAAAATGGCGGAATCACAAGAACAATTCGCGGTTGGTCGCTCCAAACAATCGCCGGAAATTTGAAATCATTGTCGTCGGCAGCGGGCTCGCCGGCGGGTCGGCCGCCGCCACTTTGGGCGAACTCGGCTACAACGTGAAATGTTTCTGTTATCAGGATTCGGCGCGTCGAGCTCACTCGATTGCGGCGCAAGGCGGGATTAACGCCGCGAAAAATTATCAGAACGACGGGGATAGTGTTTTTCGGCTGTTCTACGACACGATAAAGGGCGGCGATTTTCGATCGCGCGAAGCAAACGTCTACCGTCTCGCTGAGGTCAGTAACCTCATCATCGATCAATGCGTTGAGCAGGGCGTCCCGTTTGCGCGCGAATACAGCGGACTGCTCGCGAATCGTTCATTCGGCGGCGCTCAGGTCTCGCGCACGTTTTACGCGCGCGGGCAAACTGGCCAGCAATTGTTGCTTGGTGCCTACCAAGCTCTCAGCCGGCAAATAACGGCCGGGAGAGTCGCGATGTTTCCGCAAACTGAAATGCTTGATCTGGTGCTCGTCGACGGCCACGCCAAAGGGATTATTACACGCGACCTGTGCTCCGGTGTGATTCGCTCCTTCGCTGGCGATGCCGTTATTCTCGCAACCGGCGGTTATGGTAACGTCTTTTTTCTTTCGACTAATGCGCGCGGGTGCAATGTCACCGCCACCTATCGCGCATATAAACGTGGCGCCCTCTTCGGCAATCCTTGTTTCACCCAAATTCACCCGACCTGCATCCCAGTCACCGGCCAGCATCAATCGAAGCTCACGCTGATGTCGGAGTCTCTCCGCAACGATGGCCGCGTCTGGGTCCCCAAACGGATGGAAGATTGCCCCAAGTCACCAAATGAAATCCCAGAGCCGGATCGCGATTATTACCTGGAGCGGAAATACCCCAGCTTCGGAAATTTGGCGCCGCGCGATATCGCATCGCGCGCCGCCAAGGAAGTTTGCGATGAAGGTCGCGGTGTCGGACCCAGCGGTCGTGGAGTCTATCTCGATTTTGCCGACGCCATCGCGCGGCTGGGCGAAGAGATGATCCGCGAGCGTTACGAAAATCTTTTCGACATCTACGAAAAAATTACGGCCGAGAACGCCTATACAGTTCCGATGCGAATTTACCCGGCGGTGCATTATACCATGGGTGGGCTTTGGGTTGACTACAACTTAATGAGCAATGTTCCCGGACTGCACGTGATCGGAGAGGCAAATTTCTCGGATCACGGTGCGAATCGCTTAGGGGCAAGCGCGCTGATGCAAGGTCTGGCGGACGGTTATTTCATCCTGCCCTACACGTTGCCGAACTATCTGGCCGGACAAATCGGAAAACGGCCTTCGACGGATCATCCTGAATTCAAGCGCGTTGAATCGGAAGTGCGCGCAAGAGTACAACGAATGCTCGATGTGAACGGCAACCGCACATTGACCTCTTTTCATCGCGAGCTTGGTTTGTTGCTTTGGGATAAGTGCGGAATGGCGCGGAATGCTGCCGGCTTAGGTGAAGCTCTCGGGAAGATTCCGGAATTGCGTGAGGAATTTTGGAGAAACGTCCGGGTTCCGGGTGAAGGCGAGACTTACAATCAGTCACTCGAGCGCGCAGGCCGGGTCGCCGATTTTCTCGAGTTCGCCGAATTGATGTGCGTCGATGCGCTCGAGCGCGACGAATCATGCGGGGGACATTTTCGTGAAGAACATCAGACAAGGGACGGCGAGGCGCAGCGGGATGACGAAAATTTCGCAACCGTTTTCGCCTGGGAATTTCAGGGTAATGGCAAAATCGAGCGCCCGAAGTTGCATCGCGAACCGCTCCACTTCGAATCGGTGCAGCTGAGCCAGAGAAGCTATAAGTAGTTTTTAGTTGAGAGTTGATTGTTGATAGTAAAAAAATCCAACCTCCTATGTTTAACTTCGAAAAATTAGACGTTTGGCAAAAGGCGATCGATTTCGCCGACCTCGTTTACAAACACACACGGCAATTTCCAAGTGACGAACGCTTTGGTCTAACAAATCAAATGCGACGTGCTGCGGTTTCAATATCATCGAATATCGCGGAAGGAACATCTCGCATGTCTCAAATCGATTTCGCCCGATTTATTGAAATTGCGACGGGTTCGGTATTCGAAGTTATTTCGCAGGCGTTCGTCGGGCGCCGCGAAGGTTTTCTAAACGAAGCAAATTTCTGCGCGATTTACAAGGCCGCCGAGGAAGTTGGCCGAATGCTCAGCGGTCTCCGAAAATCACTGGCCTCCAAGTAATGTTGTGCGCGGTTCTACCAATCTATCAACCATCAACTCTCAACCATGAACTTCCGACTGCGGATCTGGCGTCAATCGGATCCGGCAAGCGCCGGTAAGCTGGTCGATTACGAAGCGCGCGACATTTCACCGGACACGTCGTTCCTGGAGATGCTCGACATTGTCAACGACGAGCTGACGGAACGTGGCGAAACTCCAATTGCGTTCGATTCCGATTGCCGAGAGGGAATATGCGGAACTTGCGCGCTCACGATTAACGGGCAGGCACATGGACCGCGGCATCCGTCTGCCGCTTGCCAAATTTATATGCGCCAATTTCGCGATCGCGAGACGATCACAATCGAACCATTTCGTGCGAAGTCGTTTCCGCTAGTATGCGATCTCGTCACCGATCGCAGCGCACTCGATCGGATCGTCCAAGCCGGCGGTTTTATTGGCGCCCGGGCCGGTTCCGCGCCGGAAGCGAATTCGATTCCCGTAGCAAAACATCATGCCGATCTGGCAATGGAAGCGGCGGCTTGCATCGGTTGCGGCGCTTGCGCGGCGGCGTGCCCGAATGCCTCCGCCATGCTATTCACGGCCGCAAAAGTTTCACATCTTGCCTTTCTCCCTCAAGGCGGTCCCGAGCGGACATCCCGTGTATTAAAAATGGTACGGCAAATGGACGCAGAAGGTTTCGGCAATTGCGCCAACACCTATGAATGCGAAGCAGTGTGTCCGGCCGAAATCAGCGCAAGCTTTATTGCTAAATTGAATCGCGAGTATGCCATGGCGAGTTTTCGCGCGAGCTCCGGCGAATAGCTAGAGCGTTTCGCAGACGAACGCCCACAGAGCCGGGTCCAACTCACCACGTGCTTTTGCGATGATGCGATCGGCCGACGCGCGATCCCGCAAGATCGCAAACATGGTCGAGCCCGAACCAGCCATAAGTGCGACAGCGATCTGCGGCTGCGCCAGCAGCCAAGTTTTCATGCGTGCAAGAAAGACAAATTTCTCAAAAACGGGGCGCTCTAAATCGTTCACGAAAACCTGGCCGGCAAATTGTTGCGGCGAGTATTCTGCCCCCGGAATTTTCTGAGCGTCACCCCAACGGGAGTAAGCCCAAGGCGTGGCCACGCCAAATTGCGGCTTGAGCAAGAGCAAATTCAGGCGCGCCGGCAAGGGCGCGACTTCAATGAGTTCCCCTCTTCCCCGGCAAATTGCCGCGCCGCCACTCAGAAAAAAAGGAACATCCGAACCCAGGTTGGCCGCAAGCGCAGACAATTCTTCCATTGGCAGCTTCGCGTCGAAAAATCGATTCAGAAGTCGCAAAGTCGCTGCTGCATCACTGCTGCCACCGCCCAAGCCAGCGCCGTGCGGAATCTTCTTAATCAGAATGAGTCTTACCTTCGGTTCACGTTTTATCTGCGAAAAGAAGAGGTCTGCCGCGCGCACGACCAGATTATCTTCGCCCATCGGAAGCGTTGGGTCGTCGGCGCGAAACTCGAATGCGTCGGCAGGCTCAACTTGAAGCGAATCATAGAGCGAAATGGGGGCCATTCGCGTTTCGATCTGGTGGAATCCATCGTCGTGCCGCCGCAAAACCTGCAGAGAAAGATTTATTTTCGCTGGCGCTACTTCTTCCATGCCTTGCAATCTCTTCATCAATTTGCGGAGAATGACGAGATGAAATCATCCGCCTGCGATCGCATCATTTTGGCATTGGATGTAGGCGACCGTGAAGAAGCGCTGCGGCTCGCCAAAATGGCAGCGCCCTTTGTCGCGACGGTGAAAATCGGTCTTCAACTTTTCACGGCCGAGGGTCCGGAAGTCGTTCAGGAAATTCGCGACCTCGGTCTGGAGGTTTTTCTCGATCTCAAGCTGCACGATATACCCAATACGGTGGCGAGAGCTGTGGAAGCAGCCGCCAAACTGGACGTGCAAATGGTGAGCCTGCATCTTTTTGGCGGTCGGGAAATGATTCTTGCCGGGGTGGCGGCAGCGCCGCCGAACCTGCTGTTGCTCGGCGTCACCGTCCTAACGAGCGCAAACCGTGAGACGTTGCGCGCCGTCGGAATCGAGCATCCCGTGGAGGATCAGGTGATGCAATTGGCGCGATTGGGAATTGATTGTGAGATCGGCGGCCTTATCGCGAGCGCTCACGAGGTCGTTGATTTACGAGAAATCGTAGGACCCGATATAAAGCTCGTAGTTCCCGGAATCCGGCAACATGGAGCCGAAAAACACGATCAGAAACGGACCATGACTCCGGCTGATGCGATCGCGGCGGGCGCGGATTATTTGGTGGTTGGCCGGCCCATCACCGGTCAACCCGATCCAGCGGCCGCCGCAAAGAAGATTATCGAGGAAATCGAAGCCTGAACCCGCTTTTTCCCGAGCTGCGAGTGATAGATGATTTCGTACGGCGCACCGCTGCACTCAACATGGCGATCGATGAGCTATTATTACAAAGCGCCCAGGTGCCAATTCTGCGCTTTTATCGTTGGACGGAACCTTCTGTTTCGTTCGGTTACTTTGGACGATTTGAGGAAGCGCAAGCATTCGCACAGGAACGCGCGTTGGTCAGGCGCTGGACCGGCGGCGGAATAGTGCCTCACGGTGGGGATGATCTAACTTATTCCCTCGTGATTGGCTCGGCTGACGAGACTTTTGCTTATTCATCGCGAATGATTTATCGCAGGGTTCATTCTGCGATTGAGCGTGTACTTCAGCTTATGGGAGTAGGTGCGATGCTAGCCGAAAAGGACGCGCCAAGAAGTTCGGAAGCGTGTTTCGCCAACCCGGTTGCGGCAGATGTGATCGAAAATGGCCGGAAGATTGCGGGTGCGGCCCAGCGCAGGACTCGCGAGGGCCTCTTACATCAGGGCAGCATCCAGCGGAGTGACCTCGGAAAAACATTCGCAGGAGAAATGGCCCGCACATTGAGCGGCCGAGTCGTGGAAGAAGAAATCGGCTCCCGTGTTTTGGCCGCGGCAGACGTTTTGGCCTCCCAAAAGTATGCTACCGACGAATGGCTTCATCGCCATTGAACCTCGCGAGCAGCTTTGACATTAAAAAGCGTCCTTCTATTCTGGAGCCAATGCGGGTCTCTATTCGCTCGACGCCGGTCCGCTCGGCTTCGGCCACTTCGCTAAGCCGCGTCGCCGCAGCGGTGCAGCCGCAGCTGGACGAAGTTTC
>QHNU01000139.1 GCA_003218525.1 Verrucomicrobiota bacterium | reverse complement strand
TTACTATGCGGACAGTCAGCCGTACGATAACACGAGTGTCCCTTCGGCTAACCCCACGGTTCAAGCCGTCCAGACGCAGCTCATGCAACTGGGCTATTACACCGGCCCAATCGATGGCCTCTTCGGACCGACGACGCGTGACGCGGTGGTGAAGTATCAAATCGCCAAGCGACTAAGCGTAACCGGAAGTCTATCGCCCGACACACTGCAGTCACTAGGCCTGCCGCCGCCAACGGCCAGTTGATTGTCAGCTCCATTACTACGAAACGACGACTTCTTTCTGCAGGCGCGATCACAACTTCGATCGAGTGCGGCTGTGAGCTTTGCTTATGGCCTAAGAAATAGAGTTCTTATGAAGAGGATTATTGAAGCGAATTTTCTCCCACCGCCTATTGACGAGACCGAAGAGAAAACGCGCATCTTAATCATCGATGACAACCGCGACTTTATCCACTCCGCCAAATGCGCGCTGGAGAGGACCGGGCGCTACTCCGTTTCGGAAGAAAATGATCCAGCCAGAGCTCACCAAACAGCGCAGCGCGTTAGGCCTGACCTTATCCTTCTTGATGTTGCGATGCCGGAAACCGATGGTGGCGAAGTCGCGGCGCGGATTGAATCCGATCCGACATTGCATCGAACCCCGGTGGTCTTTCTGACGGCTCTGGTGACGAAAGCTGAGACAAAATCGGGCCTGCAGATCCAAGGACATGCATTTCTGGCCAAGCCGACTAGCATTCCAGAATTGGTCGCAGGCATTGAAGAAAGTCTGCTGGCTAACATCAACGCGCGCGGCCGAACCCAAACGAAAATAGCGGATCTTGATCTTTGATAATCATCCTGACAGTCATCCGGATGATTTGCGACTACCGCCGCGCGAAGGTGAATCGCGATCCTTGCGCGCGACCGCGCGCGAACCCACGGCAGCTGTTCGTCGCCGGAATGGTTGCGATAGCCGAGTTGGTTGGAATGTTCTGGCCGCTCTCCTGAAGTTCGCGTCTCGCATTTGCTTTGGCTACTCCGCTTTGTCGCCGGTATTTTAAACCGAAAGGTCCTCGCGACCACGCTCTCTCGAACGAAGATGTGCGCGTCGCTGCAAAGACACCTCGACAGAGCGATGCGGCTACAGTCGTTGTAGTCACGGCGCTCTGTCGCCGTGCTTGAAATCAATGTCGCGAGCGGGCGCCACATCCCTTTACCTCGAAAGAGGGAGAGACGGCCAACTCTTAGGTAGGACCGCAAAATCCCACAGATGCACCATGGCTGCGAAACGAAAGAGTAACGATCTTGGAGCGTGAAGAAATTAAGATTATTTGGTTTAGTTGGCATCACATCGATCACCCTAGTTCACGCCGGATGGGCAGCGGGCCACGGTGGCGGCGGAGGAGGATTCGGTGGCGGTGGCTTTCATGGTGGTGGTGGTGGTGGTTTTGCCCGCGGAGGCGGAGTAGGCGGCCGCGGGGGTGGAGTCGGTTTCGGCGGAGCGCGCGTCTCAGGTGGAGTTCCCAACTTTGGTGGCACAGGACCCCGCTTCTCTTCATTTGGGCATCCTTCATACCGGGAGCCTGTCCCTAATGGACGAGTTGCCCAACCGGTAACTCCCGCGGTTCGCGCAACAACAGCGGCTAGTCGGGCGCAGAATCGTTTTAGCTCAACACGCAGCGCTCTTGCGCAACAGCCGGCAGCAGCGTCTAGTCGTGCAGCCATCGCTTCGGCGGCACGTTCACCTGGAACAGCTGCGCAACGCGGATTGAACGGGCGGACGGACCACATCGCCGAACGCCATGGGGCAAATTGGCATGGCGACTGGGATCGACGACATGCACACTTCGATCACGGTCGCTTCTTTGTCTTTGACAACGGTTTTTGGTTTGGACTGGATCCTGGATTTTACCCTTGGGATTATCTTCCGTATTCCGCTGACGATTACTACCCATACGATTACTATGCGGATAGTCAGCCGTACGATAACACCGGGGCCGTTGATAACAGTGTCCCCGCGCCTGATGACACCGTCCAGGCCGTCCAGACGCTGCTCACTCAACTGGGGTATTACACCGGCCCAGTGGATGGCATTTTTGGACCCACGACGCGCGACGCGGTGGCGAATTACCAGACGGCCAGACAGCTGGATGTAAGCGGGAGTCTTTCGGCACAGACGCTGCAGTCCCTTGGGTTGTCACAACCAACGACCGGTTGAAGCCAACATCGGATCGGGATGAAACCGCGGATAGTTCTTCTCTACACGCGCGATCAAAACTTCGATCGAGTGTTGACTGAAGCGCTTGGGGGGACCAGAGTCGTCGTTCTCACGGCACGAAGTGTCGCCGATGCGCTGCAAATTGTGTGTCAACGAGGCAGCGAGCTCGATTTCGCGGTGATGGATTTTGATGGGGGTTGTCGCGGAATGACCCTGCTTAGCGCAGTCCATACTTGTCACCAACAATTGCCGATCCTCGTCACGACTTCGGAGAATGCGGAGCACTTAAATGTGATCGCCCATGCCAATGGAGCTCGAGTTTGCCTAAACAAGCCCATTCCAGCCGCAACGTTCGCTAATGCGATCTCCGACCTGAGTGCGCCGCTTGGTCAATTGGCCACTGCCTAACCGTAAGAAACCAGACTAAGAGGAACCTCACATGAAAACGAGCAGCTCGGTAAGTCAGACTCATTTATCATCCCGTGGTTTCGGCATATTTCGAAAGAGGGAGATTGTGCCAACTCTTGCGTGGCAGCGCAAAATCCCGCCAATGCGCAATGGCCGCAAAACGGAGAGTGCCGATCTTGGAATATGAAAAAGTTTACATTACTAAGTTTAGTCGGCATCACGTTGATCGTCCTCACTCCAGCTGGATGGGCTCGCGGTGGGGGCGGCGGCGGAGGGGGCCATGGCGGATTTGGTGGAGGAGGACACTTCGGAGGCGGTGGAGGCTTCCACAGCGGTGGAGGGCATGGACGAATGAGCCCTGGAGCGCGCTTCTCTTTCGGGGCGCGTCCAGTATTTGGGCGTCCTGTTTATGCCAGATCAGCAGGCAGGTCAATCAATCGATCGGTAACCCGCTCGGCGCGTCCAACCGACGCATCGAATCGGCAACAGAATCATATTGCCTCAAGCCGGGGCCACGCAGCTCAGACTTCGCATTCGCCAGTCGCGAGCGCCAGGAATCACATCTTTGCGCGTCAAGACGCCAATGCGCACCGTGATTGGGATCGCCGCGGCGCCCATTTTTATAATGGCCACTGGTGGTGCTTCGATAACGGCGCCTGGATAGGCTTGGATGCGGGCTTCTATCCTTGGGATTACTTCCCGTACTACGCCTACGACTATTACCCGTACGATTACTACCCGGGTTATTACGCGGATGTTCAGCCGGAATATTACAGCGCTGGAGTCACCAGTTCTGCCGAGCGAAACCCGGACCCGAATGTCACAGCTGTTCAAACAGATCTAATAAAGTTGGGTTACTACCACGGTAAGATCGATGGATTATTCGGGCGAGCTACACGTGACGCGCTTGCGCACTATCAAACCGACAGGCACCTCGCCGTGACCGGAACTCTGACTACGGAGACGCTGCAGTCACTCGAAGTGCCGCTGGCGCCTAACAAATCATCAGTCGCCAAGTCTTGATCGCTGCCATGCATAAGACCTCACAAGCTGTCAGGAGCAATGGAAATGGGCGCCTGTTGTGGCGTTCACTTCCGGCTCGTGGTGGCGACCCAATTTTATCTCGATAACTCTAATGAAGGAAGGAGTACCTATGAACGAAAAACAAACACCTAACGAAGGCGAAGAATCGACATACACGTTGCTTGTTCGCTCGGAGGAACCGAAGCGCGGGATCTTTGAGACGATCATTTATAGCTTGATGATCCTTAGCGCGATCGCCGCCATCCTGCAGTTTGCACATCAGCGCGATTCTCTCCCGCTGGCGGGCTTGCCGGAAAGCGCCGCTGTTCATCCGATTAGCTCGAACGAACCAATCCGAACGTGAAAACCAAATCTAATAAGGTTGAAATGAAAACGAAAAAGCTCGGCAATTCCGACTTATCCATCACACCCGTAGGCTTTGGCGCATGGGCGATTGGCGGTTCCGGTTGGGAATTTGGCTGGGGCGAACAAGACGATAAGCAGTCGGTCGCGGCAATCCATCGCGCGCTGGACCTTGGCGTTAATTGGATCGACACTGCGGCGGTATACGGAATGGGACACTCGGAGGAAGTGGTGGCGTTTGCGTTGCGCACCTGGCCGGGTCCGCCGCCTTATGTCTTTACGAAATGCGGCTTGAGCTGGGATGAACAAGGATACGTTCATCGCGACTTAAGTGCAGATTCAATTCGCCGCGAGTGCGAGGACAGTCTGCGCCGGTTAAATGTCGACGTGATCGACCTCTATCAAATCCATTGGCCAACAGACGATCTAGACGAAGGCTGGGGTGCGATGGCTCAGCTTCAGAAGGAAGGAAAAGTCCGATGGATCGGTGTGTCCAACTTTAACGTCGAGGAGATGCGCCGGGCGCAAGCGATCGCTCCCATCACTTCCTTGCAACCTCCGTACTCGTTAGTTCGGCGCGAAGTCGAACCAGAGATTCTCCCTTTCTGTCGATCTAACGAAATCGGCGTGATCGTGTATTCGCCGATGGCGTCAGGACTGCTTACCGGAGCGATGACGCGCGAACGCGCCGCGAATCTCCCGGGAAGTGATTGGAGAAGCCGGGACGTTGAGTTTCATGAACCAAAGCTTTCGAAGAACCTCGCACTGGTTGAGCGCTTGCGTGAAGTCGGGAATCGCCATGGATGTCCGGCCGGCCAGGTCGCGATCGCGTGGGCGCTTCGGAATCCGGCGGTGACCGGCGCGATCGTTGGTGCGCGTACTGCAAAGCAAGTCGAAGGAAATGTTGGCGCTGCCAACCTTCGTCTAACCGACGATGAAATTGCAGAGATTGAAGGCAGGAACGTCAGGGAACCCGAGTTAGTAACCGCAGCCTGAGGAAAGGAATAGAATGAAGATTGGTTTTATTGGTCTTGGGATAATGGGTAGCCGCATGGCTGCGAACTTACAAAAGCACGGCTATTCGTTGGTCGTGTTCAATCGCACTCGCGCCAAAGCAGAGCCGTTGCTGGGTCCCTGCGGAACATTTTCTGATTCCCCGGCAAAGCTCGCCGAGCAGGTCGACATCCTATTCACGATGCTGGCCCATCCCGACGCAGTGGAGCAAGCAGCGCTAGGTGCTAACGGTTTTCTGGGTCAGCTCAAAACAAATGCGCTTTGGGTTGACTGCAGTTCGGTCAATCCCTCGTTCTCTAAGAAAATGGCAGTCGAGGCGGCGCAGCGCGGCGTCCACTTTGTCGACGCGCCTGTGACCGGATCCGCTCCGGCGGCTGCCGATGCGGAGCTCGTTTTCTGGGTCGGTGCTGATGCGGCAGACTTGGAAAGGATTCGTTCGCTGCTTCTCTGCATGGGCAACAAAATTGTTCACGCTGGAGGACATGGAATGGGGACTTCCATGAAGATGGTGGTCAATCTCTTGTTAGGCGCAGGAATGGCGTCCTTTGCCGAAGCGATGGCGCTGGGCCAAGGGCTGGGCCTTTCGCAAAAGATGTTGTTCGATTCACTGCTCGGCGCGCCTACGGTCGCGCCATTTCTCGCGTCGAAGCGGGAGAAAATCGAGAGCGGGAACTACGAAGTCGAGTTCCCGTTGCGGTGGATGCAGAAGGATATGCAACTGGCTTCGGTGAGCGCATACGAATCTGGTGTGGCGATGCCATTGGCGAACGTCACCAAAGAAATCTATCGCCTGGCGATGCGCGACGGGCACGAAACCGAGGATTTCTCGGCCATCTACGAATATCTCTCTAACGATTCAGACTTTGCGACGACCGACCAAAGTCGCCGGCTCCCCGCGATGACACAACTTCATCAAGCCAACTGAAATATCAGCTTCTATGAAGATAGGAGCGTAGCCTACGCTGGATCTAAAGTGAAAGGTGCGTTGGTGCTTGTTCTGGTGGCAGCAGGGACCGTTACGCTGATTTTGGGGTGTGAGCGTTCGGCCAAAAAGACGAGCTCGCAGCTACCACTAATTCCAGAAACGGATCCGTTAGCGCAGCCGAAGTCGCTTCAACAAGTTGGCGTGCCGGTTGCGATGACTCGTGGCCTGATCCCGGCGGACAATCCGCAGACCCCTGAGAAAATTTCCCTGGGCCAGAGACTTTTTTTTGACCGCCGTTTATCGGCCGACGGCACGGTCTCATGCAGCACATGCCATGATCCAGCGCTCGCTTTCACCGACAGAAAGCCCACCTCCATCGGCATCAAGGGCCGCGTCGGCCAACGCAACGCACCCACCGTTCTGAACGCCCTCTACAACAAGACGCAGTTCTGGGACGGCCGGGTGAACACACTCGAGGAGCAGGCGGCGTTGCCGATTGTCAATTCCGTTGAGATGGGCCACGCAAACCTGGACGCGGCTGTGGCGCAGCTTGCGGCGGTTGAAGAGTACCAGCAAGCCTTCCGTAATGTCTTCGGCCGCCCGCCCAATAGTCCCGACTTGATGCGCGCCATCGCCTCCTACGAACGCACACAATTATCGTTCGATTCTCCTTTTGATCATTTCATCGCCGGGGACAAGAACGCGATCGATGAATCGGCCAAGCGCGGCTGGGAGCTCTTCAACAACCAGGCCCGCTGCAATAAATGCCACGCGTTAACGGAAACCACGCGGGATGTCACGAACTTAATCGATAACGACTTTCACAATATCGGCGTCCTCATCGTCCGACACAACGTCGTTCCGTTGGCGCGCCAGGCCGAGCAGCTCATTAAAACAGGCGATACGTCGGCCATCGATCATGGGACGCTTTCTGATCACAAAGAAGGAGCCCGATATTGCATCGTTCAAGACACCGAACATACGCAATGTGCTGGTGACAGGACCTTACTTTCACGACGGTTCGCAAGAGACGCTTTGGGATGTGATCGACCACTACAACAAAGGCGCCGGCTTGCAGGATCCGTATCTCGACCAGGACATCCAACCGCTCGCCCTGACCGAGAACGATATCGACGACCTCGTCGCTTTCATGGCGTCGCTCACGAGCCCGAACTACAAGGAACAGGGAGCGACGGAACTGGCGCGCCAGCGCGCCCTCTCCCGGACGACTCGACCCCAGCGCGACACAGCCCGGGCGTTTAGCCCGAAACCACTCCAGCCCGCTCCGCCCAAGTAGGCTCCTTTAGTTTTGGTAACTCTCTGCTTAGATCGGCCGCTGAGCGGACGCAGCGGTGAAATCGTCGATCTTGCGAAGGTGTCTTCGCTAAGGAAGGACATTAGCTGGTGAGCCGCGCTCGGTGAGACGACCGCTCTCCAGCACGATCACTTCGTCGCAAAGCGCGCTCAGTTCCGCGGCGTCGTGCGTTACGGGAAAAAGAAAGCCGCCGCCGACGCTTGCGAATGGCTTCGCCGCAGGAAATCCTCATAGTTGCGCTCACGGTCTCACCAAATCTCGTATTGGGAACCATTCGTCGCTGCCGCGATTTTTCTAGCAAGCGTACGGCGGCGGCAGTTGCTTGATGATCTTGCGCACGAGAGGCACGCATGAAAGCCGCGCCGAGCTTTGGTTTTAGGGACAGGTGTGCTGCTGACAATTCGTAGAGCCGGAGGTCATCTAATTCTACCTATCTCAAAGCGCCGCTGCGGTTCTTGTACACCAAAGTCCGGCAGCCATCCTGCCTCTATCTCAAAAGAGGGAGCGGCCATCAGTTCCTAAGTGGTATTGCAAAATCCTACTATCACGCAATGGCGGCAGATCCGACGGCGTGCGAACCACGTACGATAGAGTGAATAACTCAAATAGGCAGCACAACATTCGACGGGAAGTGCGGAATCGAGTTACTTCGCGATCCCATCCTAAACAAATTTAACATGAACACTATTTTAAGTCCTACAGCTGATCCCAGGCAATCTTTGCGGGACATTGCGTTCGACTTGCCAGGGCGATTTGCGATCGCTCGGTGGGCTCCTATTCCGTTGCGGCTTATCGTTGGCTTCGGCTTCATGGAGCATGGTTTCGCCAAGCTTTCCAAGGGCCCAGTCGCATTGGCCGCTATCCTGCACGCGCTAGCTGTTCCCGCGCCACATTTCATGGCGTGGGTCACCATACTGACCGAGCTGCTCGGTGGCTTAGCAATACTTCTCGGCGCCTTCGTGTTCCTGGTCAGTTTGCCGACGGCGGCGCTTTTGTTAGTGGCGATTTTTAGTGTGCATTTGCCCTACGGGTTCAGTTCGATCAAGCTCGTCGCCATAACTGCTACCG
>QHNU01000138.1 GCA_003218525.1 Verrucomicrobiota bacterium | reverse complement strand
GGCTGTGGGCGAAATTGAAGACCGAATTCGGTTTTCGTCCACCTGGCTAAGGACCTGTGGGCATCGCTTATGAGGTCTCGCTTTTGAGGCCGAGCGGCTTCCGCCACAAGGGCCTTGAGATTCGCAGTCGGTACGGCTGTTTCTAGATGGCCGGAGACAATGATCGGCCGTCGGTCTGTTACTGGCGGAGGCGTCGCCGGTGTAGTGGCAAGCGTGTCGCTTGCGATGTTTTGATTGGGCAGCCAGGACGGCTGCCTTTACAGGTGTGTTCACCGATGAAATGTGGCCTCTCCAAACTCGTTAGGACACTAACGATTTTCTCGGGACATTCTGTTCGAAATTGCAGCTTGATCCGTCGTCAACCGGCCATCATTTGAGCTGTCGCAACAGGATCCTGATTCGGACTTAGCTTCGGCTTGCACAAGCCCCGCGGCACCCGCCGGAAAAATTTTCATGAAAAAATTCTAGGCAGACGGCCCGATACTGGCTACAAACCGATTCTGTAGAACCTGATAGTGACAAATCCTTAGCCTGGCCGTTCAAAATTTTTTCAAAAAAATGAAAAAATTTCTTGTCAGGGTGCGGATTCTTCATTAATCCGGTGCCAAACCTAACCAAATCCATGGAGAAACTAACCGTGAAAAACGTCCGAAATAAATTCAGATTCCTTCGCCTCGCTTTGGTAGCGAGCGTCGGGGTTCCTTTAATTTTCGCATCCAAAGCATCGGCTCAGATGGCAGCTCCGGCTCCGCAAGCTCCGGCACAACCGGGCGCCGAGGCCGTGGCCGAGCGTGTTATCGTCACCGGGTCCAACATCCCGACGGCGGAAGAGACCGGGCCAAATCCGGTGGACACATATCGAACCCAAGACATCGAGAAGTTGGGCATCCGCAATGCAACCGACCTGCAGGAATTCATCCCGCAGGAGGCGGGCGGGACTGTCAACCTGAACATCGGTAACGGCGGCGACGGTACTGTCCAATTCAACCTGCGCGGCTTCTTGCCGAAGGAGACTCTGGTTCTAATCGATGGCAAACGGGTCGCCTTTGGTTCATTGGGCGCCGCCGGGTTTAGCGGAGGCGTTGATATTAACCTGATTCCCTTTTCGATGATCGATCACGTGGATATCCTCAAGGATGGTGCCTCGGCTGTGTATGGCTCCGATGCGATCGCCGGCGTGGTCAACTTCTTCTTGGTCCACAAATTCCGCGGTTTGGAGATCGGTGGGCAGTACGGGAACACAAACCTGGGAGGATCCAATGAGATGGGCGAATGGGAGGCCTGGTTGAAAGCTGGCACCGGAGATGACAAGACCGATATCGTGGTCATTGCCGATTTCTGGCAGCGCCTGAACGGCCTCTTTAGCCGGGACCGCGACATTTCTTCCAACGGGAATTTCACGCGCTTCGGAGGATTCGATGCGCGCAGCGGTAACTTCCCCGGCCGCGTTCGGGGTGAACGCTTGCTCCCGAGCCTGTTTTTCGCCAACACCCCTCCTGGCCAAGGCAGTCTCCCGCAGCCCGGTGTGAACACCCCGATTCCGCATTCATCTACGGATTTGGCAAGTTCGCCATTTTATATAAGACCGTCAGCGCTCGGGCTCAATGACAACCCGCAGTTAGGAAACCCGGATGGGAATTATTTGTTTTTTAACTTTGCCGCGTTCACACCGAACCTTCCGCCTGCCGATCGGCAAGTGTACTACGGCTCTTTCACCCGCGACATATGCGATAAATACCTGACGGTGTTTGCCGATTTCAAGGTCTCGCGGTCATTTTTTGATGCCTCCCTGGCAGCTGTGCCGTTTACGCCCGATCCATTCAAAAACCCAGGCACCAACTCGTTCTTTAGTGCCTCCGGCATTAGTGTGCCATTGTCGAATGCGTTTAATCCGTTCACAGTCGCAGATGCGACTATTCCAAATTTCTTTCCTGACGGATCTGGTCTCCCGGTGACTACTGGGGTTCGGTTTCGCGGCATTAACGACACCGGTCCCAGAAGTGAAAAGTTCACCTACTACGATTATCTCTTCGATGGCGGTCTTCGCGGCCAACTGGGAGAATTTGGCGATTACTTCAAGACTTGGAACTGGGAAGCTGCATTCCGTTACTCTCGCAACGAAGGACAGGACCTATCCGTCGGCGAGGTCAGCCAGCCCGGGCTGCGCGATGCGCTATTGGATTCGAACCCGGCCACGGCGTTTGATCCGTTCCTGGGTATCACTGGCCACAACACGAAGGCGGCCAGGCAGCGAGTTTACGTCACCTTGCATAACTCCGGCGAATTTGAGTTGCCTTTAGCTGATGTCACTCTGAATGGCGACCTGTTTAATCTTCCGGCCGGGCCTCTCTCCTTTGCCATCGGCGGCGAGTATGGCGCACCGAGGTTCACCCGTGATCGCGACTCGCTCAACACAACCTTCCAAACCATTGGCTCGACAGATGGGCAAAGCTTCCGGGTTAACCGGGATGTGTGGGCAATATATGAGGAAGTTCGTATTCCCGTAACCAGCCCGACCTGGAATTTTCCAGGCGCCTACAGTCTCGAGTTCGACATTGCCGAGCGCGAGGAATGGTACAGCAACAATACTTCTGCAGTGCTACCGTCTGGATTATTCGCAGGCGGGCCGGCGGCACACAGCCAGTATAACGCGCAGAAACCGAAGTTCTCCGTTCGATATGAGCCGCTTGACCCGAAGTGGATCGGGGGGTTAACCTTGCGTGCCAGTTACAGCGAAGCGTTCCATGCGCCAACCCTCGGGGAACTCACGCCTGCGAGCTCGCAAAACTTCCCAATCGTCGCAGATCCGTTTTCCTCTCAGACCGAGCCACAGATTGAGGAACGCATTATAGCAAACCCTCAAAACAAGCCGGAAGTCGCCTACGAATGGACCTACGGCGCAGTTTACAGCCCGAAATGGATCAAGGGTCTGACGCTTAGCGCCGACTGGTGGCACATTGATATGCGTGACATTGTTGTAGCGCTCGGCGCGCAGACGATCATCCAGACCAATCCCCCGGACCTGACGGGGACTATTACGCAGAACGGGCCCTTGGTATTTCGTGCTCCTACTGCAATTCCCGGTGAGCCTGGCCCAGTCACGCTGGTAATCGATCCCAACCAAAACCTCTCTGGCGCGATCTTCGAAGGTCTCGACTACGAGGCGATCTATATTCTGGATTCTTCGATCTTCGGTCACGGAGATTGGGGAAGATTCACGACGACGGTGAATGGCACCTACCTTTCGCGGGCTCGGCTTCAGCTTCAGCAGAACATGCCTCCAAAACCATTCGGTATCGCTGGTCAATTCGTGCCTACCGCGTTTCCACTTACCAGTTCGCTTCCACGGAATCGGGCTAACGCTAGTGTGTTTTACGATGGCCCGGCTGACACGTGGATGCAGGGCCTCGATGTGGGTGCAGTAGTTCACTGGATTGGCGAGTATAATGACGATAATCAGTCTTTGACCGGATCGACCAAGCCACAGGATCCTGCAATTGGCCCATTTCCTCAACGCGCGCGAAAAGTATCCACCTGGACTACTCTCGACCTGATCTTAAACTACACGTTTAACATGCCGGCGCCGGTAGCGCCCGAGGTGCCTGGCTACGCCAAGGATGGCGGTAAAAACGTGAAGATGAAGGATGGCAAGGAGAAGAATGTCCTGCCTGTCTCCACCGCTGAGTACAATCCCTGTGGATGGCGTGCCTGGCTCAATAACACCACGCTCACCCTTGGGATGCAGAACGTGTTAGACGAGGATCCGCCGTTTGTGGCCGGGAGCTTCGAGAATGGTTACGACGAATCGCTGGCTAACATCAAAGGCCGGTTCTGGTACGTCGGAGTCAAGAAGAGATTCTAAAGCGCAGACTGGAACAATTCACAGCGGCCGGGCCTTTTGATGAGGCCCGGCCGTTTTGTTTCTCGGTAGGCAGGAACTGGAATCCTCCGAGCAGCGGTACTAGCGGCGCTTGTGCGCGGTCGAGCTGGAATTCCTGCGGCGCGGCTAGTGATGAGAAAGCGTCTTTGTAGCTGCCGCCGTCTCTGGCGGCAGGGGAAATATCTTAGGAACCTCAGGCAAAAACTTCCTGCTTTCCAGAGCAAGACGGCTAATTACTCGAAAATACCCGGCGAAGTGGAGTGCGTGTCCGATAGAGGGCAGCATCCCGAGCCAGATGTTGGGCAAGATCCGATTGATTCTGCATAGTGGCTATCTCGTAGCCTCGCCTGGCTGTGATGATCGCTTCGGCAAATCGCTTATTTTCGGCGTACGCGGCGGCCAGGGTTCGGAGAAAATTCGGCTCTTTTCCACCTGAAAGTTCCACTGCTTCCTGGGCAAGACTCACTGCTCTGGTGCCGTCGCGGATCGAGGCATCAGAAGATGTCGCCAGCGCCCAGGCCATATTGTTGCGAGAATGGGGATCTTGAGGAGCTAGTACCAATGCCTTTTCGTAATGGGCGATCGCGTCCCTGAGAGAGCTCTTTTGCAGAAGCGCGTTACCAAGCCCCGTGTGGGCATCCGCGTCATTGGGTTGTATTTGGAGAGTTTTCTCCCAATCCGCGATTGCTTCGTCGATGCGGCCTTTTGCAAAAAAAACGTTGCCGCGGTTGTAATAGGCATCTGCATCATAGGGTTGCAATTTTATTGCTTCGTCGTAGTGAACCATCGCTTCATCGGATTGTCCTTTTCTGGCCAGAGCGTCGGCCAGGTTCACTTGCACAAAAGCTGTACCCACGTTGTAGTGCGTATCCAGCCTACTCGACCTAATCCTTAATGCGGTCTCAAAGTGCGAGATCGCCTTGTCTAGCTCCCCGCGGTTCACGCACAGGTACCCGAGATTATTGTGGGCAAAGTCGTTGTCAGAAGTCACGGCAAGAGCATGGGTCCAAAGAGTCTCGCTGTTACGCCAGTAGGAAGTCTGAATAAATGTCGCCGACGCCAGGGCAACGATGATTACTACCGCGGCGGCTATAGCAACCCGTGGTCTGAACTTGGCGGCTGCGGTGACGTCAGCAACGAGCCAAACTGCGAGCACAAAGAGACCGATATGAGGTAGATACGTATAGCGGTCAGCATGGCCTTGTTCTCCAACCTGAACGAGACCAATCACTGGCACGAGCATACCGAGATACCAGAACCATCCGGTGAACAGGTAAGGTCGCTCGCTTCGGAAAACGATTGCTGCCAAACTTATCGCGAGCACGAATCCGATCGCGAGAACGACGTGCCAAATTGCCAGGGTGTTATTCGGATGAGGATAGAAAACGGCGAGATGTGTCGGCCACAATGTTTGCCAGATGTAAATCATGTAACTCGCAAACGCGTTTTGCACGCGCCACAGGAATGGCAGCGACGGGATCGCGCCCGTGGCGCGTTTTTGCAACATAAATGTGACAACACAAGAGGCCGCGGAGAGAATGAGCAACGGGACCTTTTCGAGGAACAGCCTGCGTATTACGCGGCTTCGGGTAACGGGTTTAGAGATGTTAGCCCTTTCTCTTACCAAAGAGGCTTGGTCAAAACGATGTAACGGCCAGTAATCCAGAAGGAGAAGGATAACCGGGGCGCTTACCAGCATGGGTTTGGACATGAGGCCGGCTGCTAACAGCACAGCGACCGCGAGATAGCGCGTTAAAGACTCTGAGCGTGTATAACGAACATACGCGCCCAGCATGAGTAAAAAGCAGACCGCGCTCAGAACATCCTTTCGTTCGCTTACCCATGCGACTGACTCGACATGGAGTGGGTGAACCGCGAATAACGCTGCGACCATAGCACTCTTCCATACTGCGCCGGTCATTTGCCGCAGCACCCTAAACAGCAAGAGCACGAC
>QHNU01000137.1 GCA_003218525.1 Verrucomicrobiota bacterium | reverse complement strand
GTCAAGTCCGCCCCCGGGCGTATTTCGAAGGGGCCCGCCTTCACGCCTGGGTGCTTCGACATCAACTGGATGGCATGGTTGAGGTCCCGGGCTTCGAGCACAAGGAGTCCGCCCAGTTGTTCTTTTGTCTCGGCAAACGGGCCATCAGTGATCGACACCCTGCCGCTCTTCCATCGCAGGGTAGTGGCGTTCTGGGCGCTTTGGAGCGCTTCTCCGCCAGCAAAGTGACCGTTCTTCCGCAGCACATCGTCGTAGGCGAAGCACTCGTCTATCATAGCGTTCCGCTCGCTTTCGGACATTGTCTCCCACTTCTTCTCTTCCATGTATCCAAGGCAGATATATTTCATATTTTGCTTCCTGATTTGCGGGGTCAACGGGACTTACCGCTTTTCAACCTGTGCGCGCGTCTCTCGCGCAAAGTTCTCAGCAACTTCCTCGCGGAGTTTTGATCTGACTGCGGGACCGAAGTCCTCAGGCTCGAATACCTGCCGAATCTCGATCTCGGCCTCCTCGCCGGGCATAGGATTGGGACAGCGTTTGACCCATTCAATCGCTTCTTGCAGCGATGCGCACTTCCATAGCCAGAAGCCGGCGACCAGCTCCTTTGTCTCGGCGAATGGGCCGTCGATCACGGTCCGCTTGTCGCCCGCGAACTTGACCCGCGCCCCCTTCGAACTTGCCTGCAGCCCTTCGGCTACGAGCAGCACGCCAGCTTTGATCAGGTCTTCGTTGAACTTTCCCATCTTGGCGAGGAGTTCCTCCCTCGGGAGGGCTCCTGCCTCTGAGGACTTGGTGGCTTTGACTAAAATCATGAATCGCATGGTCGAGTCTCCGTTTAGCGCTTCCCTGCCCCGGCACCGCAGTCCGATGGCTCGAACATTTGCCGAATCTCCAACTCCCCCTCATACGAAGGTCCGAGAACATCCACGTGAATCTTCATGAAGGCCTTGCCCAATTCGATCGCCTCTTCCTTCGACCCAGCCTCAAGGATGCCGTAGCCGCCGATTAGCTCCTTCGCCTCTATGAAAGGTCCGTCGGTCACGGTGAGCTTGCCTCCAGCCGCCCGGACGCGCGCGCCCTTCGAGCTCGGCAGGAGCCCTCCGTTATCGAGCAGCACCCCCGCCTTGGCCATGTCCTCCGCGTGCTTCCCCACGGCCGCCATGAGCTTCGGGTCCGGCGGCAAGCCCGTTTCGTAGTTTTTATCGGCCTTAACCATCATCATGTATCGCATTGCTTTGTTTCTTCCTAATATTGAGCTTCGGAGCCGGCCCCGGACGATCTCGACCGGGTCTAAACCGTGACTCTAAGGCTGTGTCACACTGGATAGTCGTTCGGTAAACCGCGAAATCGACAATCGGATCAGTTGAGCGTGAAAAAATATTTGCCGCTTAACCTAATTCCCTCAGCCGTCGCTCGAGAAATTGCCGCTCCGGCTTCTGGCGAGCGAGAGCGATGGCCCGATGATAAGAGGTTCGCGCCTCCGCCATTTTTCCCAGCCGCCGGCAGAGGTCAGCCCGTGCTGAATGTGCCAGGTGGTAATCGGCCAGATCATCGCGCGTCAGGATGACATCTATCAGTTCCAGACCGGCCAAGGGCCCATCGCGCATCGCTACCGCCACCGCGCGATTCAACTCGACCACGGGAGACGGTTCCACGCGCGCCAGCACGTCGTACAGTCCGACAATCCGTGCCCAATCTGTCGCGGCAGCACTCGGCGCTTCCGCGTGTACGGCCGCAATCGCGGCTTGGAGGGTGTACGGGCCGAACCGACGTGACAACAGCGCGCGCTCCACCAACGCCGTAACGCCTTGCCTTCTGCGATCTGTTCCCGGTTCCAGAGTGCACGGTCTTGATTCTCCAAAAGGATCAATTCGCCCGCAGGCGAGCTGCGCGCGACGCGTCGCGATTCCTGAAGCAACATGAGTGCGAGGAGTCCAACCACCTCCGGCTCCGGCAACAATTCGACCAGCAACCGCCCCAGCCGAATCGCTTCACCCGAGAGATCAGATCGCGTCAGCGACGCGCCCGACGAGGCGGAGTAGCCCTCGTTGAACACCAGGTAGATCACCTGGAGCACGGTGTCCAACCGTTCCGGTAACTTGGCCGGCGACGGCACCTGGTAGGGAATGCGCGCTTCGCGGATCTTGGCCTTGGCGCGCACGATGCGCTGGGCCAGCGTGGATGGACCGGTGAGGAAGGCGCGCGCGATCTCTTCGGTCGTCAAGCCGCAGACCTCGCGCAGCGTCAGCGCCACCCGGCCGTCCGGTGCCAGGGCAGGATGGCAGCACGTGAAAATCAACCTTAGCCGATCGTCCTCGACACTCTCATCGTCTTCCACGGCAGCGACTTTGGATCCGGTTTCGAGCTGCTCGGTTATCGCTTCCTGCGATGCGTCGAACCGGGAGCGCCGTCGCATCGCGTCAATGGCTTTGAAGCGGCCGGTGGAAACGAGCCACGCCCGGGGATTGGCGGGTACGCCATCTTGCGGCCATCGCTCCAGCGCTGCCGCAAAAGCATCGTGCAACGCGTCTTCGGCGAGGTCGAAGTCGCCAAGCAAGCGGATGAGTGTGGCGAGAATCCGGCGCGACTCCGTGTGGTAAACGGCGTTCACGCTCGCTCGCACCCGCTCGGCGTCGTTTTCTGTCATTGAGACAGTCTTCTTCAAATGTTGTCTATGGTCATTGGCGCATCGGCGCCCGGTCATCGCCTTATTTAGGACTTAACTCATGTCGCCTGTCTTCGGAATCTTAACTGGCTCGGCTGTCGAACTTCGAAAATACCCTGCCCATGGGACGGAGAAGAAACTATAGACCTGCAGCGAAAAGCAAGTTGTGCGTAATGGCGCGCTTTCACACCAAAATGCGAAGCCGCGTGTGTTCAACTAGCGTACCATCAGCGTCCGCACGTCGGCGGCATCGATGATACGTCGATTTGTTGAGGGGTGAACCGTCAGCGATAATCTAGTTTATAAGCGCGCTGCCTGAGATTCGAACTCGCTGCGTCGTTGTCGGTGGCGGGCCCGCCGGAATGATGACGGGCTATTTGCTGGCGCGGGCCGGTGTCGATGTAGTGGTGCTGGAAAAGCATGCCGATTTTAATCGCGATTTTCGTGGCGATACCATTCATCCTTCGACGCTCGATCTCCTGCACGAGCTCGGCTTGCTCGATGAATTCCTAAAGCTACCGCATCAGGAAATGGCCCAACTGAGCGGAATCTTCAATGGTCACCTCGCTCCGATGGCGGATTTCTCGCGTCTGCCGACGCACTGCAAATTTATCGCTTTCATGCCGCAGTGGGATTTTCTGAACTTTTTCGCCGCTAAAGCCAAAGGCTTCCCGTCTTTTGGCCTCCATATGCAGCACCAAGTGATCGATCTGATCTTCGACCAGGAGCGCGTCGCTGGTGTTCGGGTGAAGGCTCCCGACGGTGAACGTGATTTTCATGCCGATCTTGTCATCGGCGCGGATGGGCGTCATGCAATTACACACACGCGCGCCGGGTTTGAAATTCAGGAGCTGGGCGTCCCCATCGATGCTCTTTGGATGCATATCTCCAAACGCGAAGGCGATCCTGAGCAATTATTCGGATTTTTTTGCCACGGCAAACTGCTGGTCTTGATTAACCGGGAAACTTATTATCAAGCGGGTTTTGTTATTCCGAAGGGCGGAATTGAAACGATCAAACAACGGGGATTGCGGGCTTTGCACCGCGACATCGTGGCGCTCGCGCCTTTCCTGAGGGATCGCATCGCCGAGCTGGACGATTGGTCGAAAATCAAACTGCTGACCGTGCAGATCAATCGTTTGCGCAGATGGTATCGCGAAGGGTTGCTTTGCATCGGCGATAGCGCGCACGCCATGTCGCCTGCTGGCGGCGTCGGCATCAACCTCGCTTTGCAGGATGCGGTCGCGACCGCGAACTTGCTCGCGGCCAAGTTGAAAGCTGGACCGGTATCTGTTGCTGATTTGCGGCTAGTGCAAAAGCGCCGGGAATGGCCGACGCGCGTGATTCAGGCGATGCAGGTGTTCATTCATCGACGAGTCGTGACCGGCCGCGAGTCCAGGAGTAGCGACTCGCTCCCAATTCTGCTCAAGCTTCTGCAATGGTTTCCGGCATTCCGGTCGCTGCCGGCGCGTCTCATCGGCGTTGGGCCGCGTCCGGAGCATATCCGTTCACCGGTTGCGCACGGAAACTAGAGCGGAGGGCGCGAACGCGCACCAAAAGGGGCAAGCAGGAACCCTCCGGCTGAGCAGGTCTTGACGGTTAGAGACCCCCGCTACAAAAAGATCGCGGTAGCAAATCTTGCGCTGGATAGATCATTGGATTTATCCGCCGCCAGCTTGACGAGGTATAGAACGTTACAAGTTGCCGGCTCACGGGAGATAGCGGAAGAGGAAGGCCGCCATGTCGCTCTGCCTCAAGCTCGGACTGATCTATCTGATTTCGGAATTGCTTTTGACGGTGACACGGCGGTCGCGCAGCCGGAGCGGGACGAAGCAGGACCGGAGCACGTTGCGGGTTTTGTGGATGGTGATCATGGTGAGCGTCGCGGCCGGTGTGTTTGTGGCCGGGAATTGGCGGGAGGCGACGCTTCCGCATGGACAAGTGTTTGCGGTCGTGGGCGTGGCCATGTTCGTTGTGGGACTGGTGCTGCGATGGTGGGCGATCATCACGCTCGGCCGATTTTTTACCGTGGATGTGACGATCCAGAAAGACCATGAACTGGTCGAGCACGGTCCGTTCCGCCTGGTGCGGCATACATCATATACCGGGTTGCTCTTGGCATTTGTCGGGTTCGCGTTGTCAATGAGGAATTGGGGGGCTTTGGTGGTGATTCTCGTGCCGATCTTCGTAGCGTTTATTCGCCGTATGAATGTGGAAGAGGAGGCACTTTCCCAAGCTCTCGGTTCGCGTTATACCGAATACATGGCACGGACGAAACGGTTGGTGCCGGGGGTATATTAGGGAAATGACTGCTGAGGAGTTGGGGAGAATGGCAGGGCGGACGTTTGGAGTTCCCAGAGAACGGACATGTAAGGGTACACGGCCTGGTGGCTATGTCGGGTTGCCGCGAGAGGAATTAGCATGATCTGGGTCTGTTAGAATCGAGCAAATCCTGTCTAAATATTTACCGGGCGAGCATTTTCGTCCTCGTCCGTGCAGTCACTTAAATTGGAGATGCTGCAGCCGCCTCGCTCTGTCGAGGCGCATCGCTATCGATCACCGCGACGGAGCGCCGTTGCTACAATGTCATCGCAGATCCTGTAGCCGCCTCGCGCCGCCGCTAGCCGAGGTCGAGGTTTGTGCGAAGGATGGTCGAGGTGCATCGCCGCCAGACGCGGCAAGCAAGGAGAAGGCTGAGTCCGGTTAATTAAGATCGAGTCGGCGGGTATTTGGACACGACGGAGCGTGTCCCTCCATCAGGCCGCAGTCGACCGGGCTCCGGATTCTCTCCTGATTTCCTGATTTCTTGATTGGTTTCTTCCGAAAAGTTCGTTGCCCCGAACGCTTTCGGGGCAACCAGCATGCGAGACGCATGCGCTACCCAAATCGGCGTTCATTTTGCGCCGACTCGTGGTTAAGGTGAACCCATGCAAAAAATCACTCCATTTTTGTGGTTCGATACGCAGGCGGAGGAAGCGGCGAACTTCTACGTCTCCGTGTTCAAGAATTCGAAGGTGAAAGAGGTAACCCGTTACACAGGGGAGGAGCCTGTGGGAACAAAGGGCTCGGTCATGACGGTAGCGTTCCAACTGGCCGGACAGGAGTTCGTCGCCTTAAATGGTGGACCGCAGTTCAAGTTCACCGAAGCCGTTTCGTTCGTAATCAACTGCGAAACGCAGGAGGAGATCGATTATTACTGGGAGAAGCTGACGGCAGACGGCGGCGAAGAAGTGCAATGCGGCTGGCTCACGGATAAATACGGGCTCTCCTGGCAGGTGGTCCCGACGAAGATACACGAGTGGGCCGGGGATCCGGCCAGGTTCCAACGAGTGATGCGTGCGATCATGCCAATGAAGAAGCTCGACCTCGCGGCGCTGGAGAAAGCGTACGAGTCAAAATGAATTTGTGTTCGTCTGCAGATACCGATGTGTATTTCGCAGAACTATGGCGCGAGGAGCGAGCGATTGATGTCGCCGAGCGTGGTGCAGCCGCAGAGCAGCATGGCTTCGTCTAGTTCGCGGCGCAAAATTTCCAGCACATCAACCGCGCCTTGTTCTCCCGCGACGCATAATCCCCAAAGAATCGGCCGGCCGACCAGCACTGCGCGTGCGCCGAGTGCGATCGCTTTCAAGACATCGCTGCCGCGCCGAATTCCACCATCGACGTAAATCTCACAAAGATCGCCCGCAGCTTCGACCACGTGCGGCAGCACTTCGGACGTCGCCGGCGCGGTATCGAGCTGGCGTCCGCCGTGATTTGAGACGATGAGCGCTTTCGCGCCGTGCTCTGCCGCGCGACGCGCGTCGTCGCCGCGACAAACGCCTTTGACCACCACTGGCAATCGCGTGCAATCGCACAGCCAGTCGAGATCGTCGAAGCTAAGGTTGGACTTGAAATTATCCCGCACATAGGCAGCGAGGCCGGAACCGCTTACTCGCGGCATGGTCCCTTTCCCAAGTGGCGCGAGATTTTCGACAGCTAGTCCGTCTGGCAAAGTGAAGCTATTCCGGATATCCCGTTCGCGCGCGCCGAGCCCGGGTGCATCGACCGTCAGAACGATCGCTTCCGCACCGGCGGCCTCGGCGCGCGTGACTAGCTCAAACGTGATCTCGCGGTCCTTATACATATAGAGCTGGAACCAGCGCGGGCTTGCGGCCTCGGCCAGCATCAATTCCATTGCCGTGTTCGAGAGCGAACTGAGAACGAAGAGCGTGCCCGCGGCCTTGGCTGCTCTGGCCGCCGCGATTTCTCCCTCTGCGCAAATAAGTTTGAGAAACGCTGTCGGCGAGATCGCGATCGGCATGGAGATCTTCTGGCCCAGCACCGTCGTCCTCGTGTCGCGCGTGCCAACGCCGGCCAGGACATGATAATAAAGCTTCAGTCGTTCCCAGCTGGTGGTGTTCTCGCGCAAGGTGATCTCATCCAGCGCGCCACCTTCAATGTAATCACAAACCTCCTTGGAAAGTTTGGCGCGCGCTGCTCGCGCGTAATCGGCAACGTTGAGAAGCGGAAGCATTGTCGCCTTATTTTAGCTCAGAGACGAAGCCAAGTCGGCTTGGACTATCTGATCTGATCTGATGGGCTTCCGCATTAAATCTCGCTGAATCCAAACCGTAGCGATCGCACATCTCATCGTTACTGTGGGCAGGCACACGCTACCGCAAATCGTTTTGTCTGTCGTTTCCACGCCTTTTCTAAACGCCAACACCGCTAAGCCGAAGATCATTGACGACGGAACGGTAATAAAGAACGTCATTGTCATCTCGCCGGAGCGATCCCGTGCCCCTCCGAACGCCGTTGTTGTCATTCGCGGCGGACGCATTGCCGAGATCGGAACGAATTTTTTGCCGACACACAGGGGAGCCAGATCGATCTCGCAGTTAGCCGAGGGGTCGAAGATTAGCCGTCAGGCGATCACGAAGGTTTTACGCGTTTTGGAAGAGGCCGGATTGGTGCGAGCGGAAATGGTCGACGGGAATGTCTTTACGCATTCCAGCCCAAGGCGTTGGACGCGGCGCAAGATTACCTCGCGCTCGTCTCGAGACAATGGGAGCAGGCGCTCACCCGGTTGAAGGCATTCGTGGAAAAGGAGGATTGAGCGCGGAAATCCTGCGAAAAAGTTTGACGGGTTGATGCAACCTGATATGTTTTGTTTTCCGCGATAAGCGGGCTCGTCACAGCGAGCGTTCTTCCTGGCTCACAGTCGAGCCGACTTTCGTCAGTTCAGATGACGGGTCGGGTTTTGCCGTGTACCGATGAGAACAATGGATCTTTGACAATTTGGTTTCGGATTTCATCACAGCACACACGACGTGGAAATTCGAGATGGAAGTCAGCGAAAATTGAATTGTGCGTTATTTCGTCAAGTTTCTTTGATTCAAAACTTTGCCCGGTTTCACGACCGGGAGAAGATTTAAGATCGGACGAACCTGTTTCGGTTTACGAACCGAGGCAGATTACGAATGGTCAGATTTTGTCAGCACCGTAGCGGTGTTTGACGCAAACTTTGAGGCGCCCGCAAGGGAGGTCTCACCGTTTTTAACGGAGAGTTTGATTCTGGCTCAGAACGAACGCTGGCGGCGTGGATAAGACATGCAAGTCGGACGGGAATTTTTTTGGTAGCAATACCGAAAGAATTCTAGTGGCGAACGGGTGCGTAACACGTGGGCAATCTGCCTTAAAGTGGGGGATAGCTCGGCGAAAGCCGAATTAATACCGCATGTGATTAGGGGAGACATCTCTCCAACATCAAAGGTGGCGCAAGCTACCGCTTTTTGAGGAGCCCGCGGCCTATCAGCTAGTTGGTGAGGTAACGGCTCACCAAGGCTATGACGGGTAGCTGGTCTGAGTGACGGGTAGCTGGTCTGAG
>QHNU01000070.1 GCA_003218525.1 Verrucomicrobiota bacterium | reverse complement strand
TAGCCAGCTACGTTCCCGCGCTTCGTGCGACGAAGATCGAGCCGATGGCGGCCCTGCGCTATCAATAGGCTGCGCTCCAGTGGTGGCGTTTCCTGCCACACGGCAATCCGGCATTTAAATCTCATATTGACAGTCTAGGCAAGCAGGGACAAAGTGCCCTTGCTCACTGAGACTGTCTTGGTGTGCGAGACGTAAAACTATGGGCAAAGAAAAACCTGATCTCGTTTACGGCACGCTCGACATGCTGATCCTCAAATCACTTCAGCATGAACCGAGGCACGGGCTGGGCATTGCCGATCGGATCCAGCAAATCTCACGAGATATCCTGCGGGTCGAGCAAGGATCGCTTTACCCGGCACTTTATCGATTGGAAGCACAGGGTTGGATCAAAGCCGAATGGGGCGTGTCCGATAACAATCGTAAAGCGCGTTACTACAAATTGACCGCGGCTGGCCGCAAACAACTCGTCGCCGAAACTGAGCATTGGTCCCGGATTACGATGGGAATTAACCGCGTCCTGGCCAGCACTTAAATTATGCCGCTACTCCGCGCCTGGTTTTGCCGCCTCTTCGGGCTGGTTCGAAAACAAAGCCGCGAGGCGGAAATGAATGCAGAGATACAACAGCACCTCGATGCGTTAACCGAACGCAAGATCGCTGCCGGTATGTCGCCGAAAGAGGCGCGTAATGCCGCCCTTCGAGAATTCGGCGGCGTGGAGCAGATCAAGGAAAGGGCACGCGAACAACGCCTCTGGTTATCGGCGGACGATTTTCTCCAAGATCTTCGTTTCGGTGCCCGCATGCTCCGGCGCAGCCCCGGCTTCGCCATTCTCGCGATCCTTTGTCTTACGCTCGGCATCGGCACTAATGCAGCAGTCTTTAGCTGGATCGAAGGAATTCTGATTCGCCCCTACCCTCTGGTTGCGCACCAGGACCGAATGTTCGCCCTTGGCGGGACAACACGCGGCGAGACGGAAGGCCACGGATTGTCGTATCCTGATTTTGTCGATTTGGAAAAGAACTCAACGCTTTTCGAATCGTTCATCGTCGATCGGATCGTGGGCACGTCGCTGAGCGTGGGCGATCGGGCGGAGCGCGCCACGGGCGGAATCGTTTCGGCGAATTATTTCGATGCGCTCGGTGTTCGCCCGATGCTTGGCCGCGGCTTCAGGCCGGAAGAAGGCACGGGGCGCAATGCGCATCCGGTCACCGTAATTAGTTATCTAACCTGGCAGGACCGTTACAAGGGCGACCCGGCGATCATCGGCAAAACGCAATATCTTAACGGCGTTCAACACATGATCATTGGCGTTGCACCGGAAAAATTTCACGGCACCTTCATCGGCTACTCGTTTAACTTCTGGGTGCCGACGTCGATGCAGGAGACATTTGATTCGACCGGCTACAAACTCGAAGACCGCGGTGCGCGCTGGATTGAAAGTTACGCGTTTTTGAAACCGGGCGTTACCCGTCAACAGGCGCAAGCCGAGCTTTCATCGATCGCGCAACGGCTCGAGAATGATTTTCCGGAAACAAACCGCGGGCAGGGCTTTCAACTCTTCCCCTTGTGGAAAACGCCGTTCAACGCCGTCGGAAATCTGTCACCCACGCTGGCGATCACCACCGGGGTCGCGTTTTTCGTTCTCTTAATCGCCTGCGCGAACGTGAGTAATCTCTTACTCGCACGCTCACTCCTTCGACGCCATGAAATGACTATGCGTCTCGCGCTCGGCGCCGGGCGCCGCCGTTTGATTAAACAACTTTTCACCGAAGGCTTGTTGCTTTCTGCCGTCGCCGCCGCCGGTGGAATCATGGTGGCGTACTGGTGCCGTAACGCTCTCGTGCTGGTGTCTCCGGTCCGCACTCCAGGCATCACAATTGATTATCCCGGCCAGCTGGACTGGCGTGTTCTGGTTCTAAGCGTAGCGGTCTGCATTGGATCGACAATGCTGTTCGCGTTGATTCCTGCGGTTCAAGCGAGTCACGTCGATCTTTCGGGCGCGCTCAAGAGTGAAGGCAGCGGAGTCGTAGGCGGCAGTGGCCAATCGCGACTGCGCTCGGCGCTTGTGTTCGTTCAGGTGGCGCTGAGTTTTGTGCTGATTGCCGGAACTGGATTACTGCTCCGAAGCATGGTGCAAATGCAGAATTCCGATCCGGGATTTTCGACCCGAAACGTCGTCGTGTCGGCGGTGGATCTATTTTCTTCCGGCTACAAACCCGATCGGGCCAAAATTTTTTACGAACAAATGCTCGAGCGCATCCGGGTGCTGCCCGGCGTTCAATCGGTAGCATTGGCGCGGGTCAGGCCTTTTAGCTATACGATTTACTCGTCAGCACCGCTGGAAATTGAAGGTTATCAGCCGCCGCGCAATGAGCAGGTGACGGCGGACTACAATCAAGTTGGCGAAGGATACTTTAGCACAATCGGCATCCCCATCGTTGCAGGTCGGGAATTCACCCGCAACGATGACGAAAACGCGCCACCGGTTGCGATCGCCAATGAGACGATGGCGGCAAAATATTGGCCGGGGAAAAAGGCGATCGGTGAACGACTCAAAGTGAAAGACAAATGGATAGAGATCGTGGGCGTGGCAAAAAATGCGAACTACCGGACCAAGCTTGAGCAGCCGACGCCATTTTTTTATGTGCCCGTTCGCCAGAATTTTGTCGTCCAAAACGGCTTCATCATTCGGACGGAGCAAAGCGCGACCGCAATCATGAACGCGTTCGCCCGCGAAATCCACGCGCTCGATCCGAATCTCGCGCCGTTAGACACGATCACCATTCAGGAACAAGTGGATCGAATGAGTTACACGCAACGATTGGCCGTGACTCTTGTTGCGGTCTTTGGAGGAATGGCTCTCTTTTTGGCCGCGATCGGCCTTTATGCGGTGATGTCGTATGCGGTTTCGCAGAGCACGCGCGAGCTGGGGCTGCGAATGGCATTGGGAGCGGGCGTTTCTGACCTGTTGCGACTGGTCATGTCGCGCGGATTGCTCTTAACCGGAGGTGGCATTGTCTTGGGCGTCGTTGCTGCGCTGACAGTGACGCGTTTAATGGGCAATCTTCTTTACAAAGTGAGCCCGCGCGACCCACTTGCCTTTGGATTGGCCTTTATCGTCATGATCGCGGTCGCACTGGTCGCCTGTTTCTTGCCAGCTTGGCGTGCGACGCGGATCGATCCAGTCCGGGCGTTGCGGATCTGATCGCATTTGAGACAATTAGTTAAGGATTCGATGACTTAAAGTCATCAAATTTTGCGCACGGATTACTCGCAGGACATTACCGTTATCGTTTTGTTGGTGGCGTATTTGGAATGTCTTACCGACGACGGTTCGATTTTCTGGCCATTAGATGATATCAGCGAGTTTTGCTGCCCAGGACGAATTCGACCCTCCCACTGCGAAGGCAATCATCTGCCTTGATGACAACACCGCATAGCGAGCCAGGCCGGAACCTCACGCAAGCGCGGGTGCGACCGGTGCAGTGTTAGCTACGAAAGTGGGTTGAGACTGGAGATGGGTAGCGACAGTCTGGGCAAGCCGGTCGGGGAGATACGGTTTTGCGAGAAACGCATGTTGTTTTTCGCGCTCGAAATCGGTCCCAATTAGTTCCGCGCTGTAGCCGCTGGTAAAGATCACCTTGAGGTCGGGCTTGTCCATAAGGAGCGCCTGTGCCAGTTCCCGGCCAGAAATGGACTCAGGCATGACAACGTCGGTAAGTAGCAGGTCTATTTCGTCTCGGTGCTCGGTCCAAACTTCAAGCGCGGCGCGGCCGTTGGGCGCAGACAAGACGCGGTAGCCTAAAGCACCCAGCGCATCACTTACAAACTCGCGCAACATTTCCTCATCTTCGACGACGAGAATAGTGATGCTTTCATTCGGCGCGAACTCAGCAGGCTGCTTCTCCAGCTTGACGGGCTCTGCAACCAGACCGTCGACGGAGAGCGGGAAAAATGTGCGGACGGTAGTACCGCGGCGCGGCGCGCTCTCCACTTCAACCCAGCCACCATGTTGCTTGAGCACGCCATACACGGTGGCGAGGCCCATGCCGGTGCCCTGCCCAGGACCCTTGGTCGTAAAGAACGGTTCAAAGATGCGCGCCGCGGTCGCTGCATCCATTCCATAGCCAGTGTCTTTTATTTCCAGGCAGACGTGTGTTCCGAGTTGTGCTTCGGGATTACGCGCGCGTTCCGCTTCGTCGATTTTGACTTGAAAAGTCGCGACAATCACTTTGCCGCCGTCCGGCATGGCGTCGCGAGCGTTCAGCGCCAGGTTCATAATGACTTGATCGACGCTGCTTGGATCGGCAAAAATGGGCGTCAGATCGGGCGCGAGTTGCATGTCGAGCGCGATGTGTTCACCGATGATGCGGCGCAACATGGTGACGGTCTGCTCCACTACCTGGTTAAGCGCCAGCGGCCGGCGTTGAATGATTTGTTTGCGGCTGTAAGCGAGCAGCTGGCGGGTCAGGGCGGTAGCCCGTTCCGCTGCGCGCTCTACCTGTAGCAAGGAAGCGCTGAGCTTTTCGTCGACGTGCGGGTTGCCTAACTGCATTGCGGTGTTGCCTAGGATTACGGTAAGGATGTTGTTGAAGTCGTGCGCCACGCCCGCCGCGAGACGACCGACTGCTTCCATCTTTTGCGCCTGGCGAAGTTCGTTTTCCAAACGCACCCGTTCGGTGATGTCCTGCAAGATTACGAGCTGATAGGGAACGTTGCCAAGTTCGAGATTCTCCGCTGCGACAAGAACTTCGCGCGTCTCGCCGCTGTAAGTACAAATGTTCGCCGCCAAATTGCGAACAACATGCCTCGCGGCAAGGTCCTCGCGAATGGCCGTGGCGGTTGCCTCATCGCACCATAGTGGTGTCTTACCGGCGAGCACGGAATCGCGTTCGGCGCCCACGAGGGCAAGAAAGCTCGCATTCACATCAAGGCAGCCTTCCCCATTGTGGCACTGGATCATCATCGGAATAGGACTGCTGTGAAAAGCCTTGGAAAAGCGTTCCTCCGAGCGGCGCAGCGCCTCTTCTGCCGCGGCGCGCTCCGCGACTTCGCTGGTGAGTCTCGCATTGGCAGCGCACAACTCGGCGGTGCGCTGATTAACCAGCGTATCAAGTTCCTCCATTTGGCGACGTACCATTTGCGTGAGCTGCCACTTCTTCGATAAGGCATGTGCCATTTGCAGAACCTCAACGTTGTCGAAAGGTTTTTTGAGTACGAGCATCTGATCCGAGTTGCCGAGGGATTTGGCGATTTGATCCCACGAGTAGTCAGAATACGCCGTGCAGATGACGATCTGCAGATCGGGGAATTCCTTCCATATACGCGAGATCGTCTCAATCCCGTCCCATCCCGGCGGCATTCGCACATCGACGAAGGCAACAGCGTAGGGCGCTCCGGTCGCTACGGCTTTGCCTACCTTTTCCAGCCCCTCCTGACCTTGAAACGCCGAGTCGATCTGAAAGCTCCACGGGCTTGATGCATCGGCTGCCTCGCCGAAAAGTGCGGCTTCGTCGGCATCAAGCTCCTGAGCGAGTTTGACGTCGGCTGGGCTTAGAATTTTTCGGAAATCCTCGTGAATTGATGGATTGTCATCGATCACGAGGATGCGGTGGTTCTCCGAGTGCAACGTTAAAGGGGTGGTGCTCATGCATTCGGCACAGTGGGTGCAATCGGAAGCTCAAGGGTGAAGGTAGCGCCGTGACCAGTGCCCGCACTCGTTACAGACAGTGAGCCACCCATGGCATGCGCTGCAAGTGCGCCGCTGTGCAATCCGAACCCGTGACCCTCTTCTCTTGTGGTGAAACCATGCGCGAAGATGCGAGTGAGATTTTCCGGTGAAATGCCGATGCCGTTGTCCGCGACGACAATGTGCACACTTCGATCGTTCACTGCGGAAACCGAAATCGTAATCCACTTGTCGGCGCGTTTCGATTCATCGAGCGCGTACTTCGCGTTACGGAGGAGATTGATCAATATTTGCAAAACCTTGTGCCGGTCGACGCGCACAAGCGGCACGGGTGAGAATTGCCGATCAACGACGATATGATGGCGCTCAAATGCTCCAATGTTCATCGAAATTGCGTCTTCGACCAGGTGATGTGCAGCCAGATTTTCAAAGACGCCGCTGACCTTGGCGTAGCTTTGCTGCATCGCCACGACCTCCTTGATGTGCTCGATATTGCGTCCGAGCTGATCGACTTCCTGGAGAAGCTCAACGTTCTCGGCGACAAAGAATTCTCCCAGCTTCGAGAGATAAGCCGGCAACTTCTGCCCGTTTGGGTCTGTCGCGAGATATTCGGCGAGGTTGCCGTTTTGCGATGTCAGAAGCAGCGCGGCTTTGGCGAGCTTCGGTGCCTTCGACCGCCGCAATTTCTCCACGACCAAACCCGCAGAGACGTTGACGCTATTCAGAACATTGCCGACGTTATGGAGTACGCCCGTCGCAACCTCGGCCATACCAGCCAGGCGAGAGCTTTCGAGCAGTTTTTGCTGTGAGATCCGCAACGCTTCCTGGGCCTGTTCCCGTTCATTGATCTCGCGCTGGAGCGCATTTACTTGTTCCTGCAATTCCCTTTGGGCACCTTGCAACGCGCTGTCTTGGGATTGGATCTGGGTCAACATTTGATTGAAGGCATCGGTCAGAACGCCCACTTCATCGCCGCAAATTCTGTTTGCGCGGACGGAATAGTCCTTGTGGTCTGCGATGGTACGCGCGGTGCCAGCGAGGCGGAGGATTGGGTCCGTAATGAAACGCAGAAACTGACTCGAAAGAAGGAACGCGAGAAGGAGCGAGGCGGCCAGAACCAGAGCAAAGATCCCGCCGTAAAGTTTTAGCAGTTGCGAGGTCATCGCCTGTAAGTCGGCCAGAAGGTAGAGCGTTCCTTCTCGCGTACCGGTTGGCACAACTGGCTGTGCGAGGAGAATGCGATTGCCGTCGATCCAGAAACCCGATTTCAACCGTGCCGCCTTGATTTCATGCTCGTCCCGTGCGGACCCGAAAAAAGCCAGGCCTTGCTGGTCCATGAGCTCAAGGCGCGCGCTCACAATCTGCGGCATTGTTTTCAGTCCACCAAGGATTTGGGCAGCGGCATCCTCGTCCTTAAACATGACGGCTGCGGCACAATTGTGGGCCGTGATTTCGCCGACCACTGCGAGTTCGTGCGCGGAGTGCTGCTTCAGGGTATACGCTTGAAAACAGAACAACGCCGCAAATGCGAGGAGGAGCACCACGCCCGAGATCAACATGATCACGAAAGTGATTTTTTGCCGGATAGGTCGATTGCGCAGGTTTCGCACGGCAGTGTCAATTCAGGGCTTTGAGCAATATGTGTGTAACTCATAGCTACTTTTGAGCCGCGTCGGTCAGCCACCGGCAGAATTTAGTTCAGCTCGATGCGGGGAATTTCGATTCCCTGTTCGGCCAGCTCACCGGTCGTGGCCACCTTCGGTTGCTCGAAGCCGGCCGGGCTGGAACACGTTCTGCTTTTCAACGGGCGCCAGACCGTACGACGTCTGGAATCGATGAGTCTCTACACCGACGAGATTGAAAACGAGCAAAAGCCGGCAAGGATGATCCGGGAACGACTCGCAGGCACGGCCAGTTCCCTCGACGCTAATCGCAAGATTAAACGCGTTTTGACAACCGTTTTGTTGATTACGATTGCATCAGGAATGGGGATCGGTTTTTGGAGTCTGTCGCGCCAGTTAGCGCCTCAGCTAATTAGTGCTCCAGTCTCGTCGAAGCGCAGCGTCCCGACTTCGTTGCCGGAGAAAAGTATCGCCGTGCTCCCTTTCGAGAACCTTAGCGAGGACAAACAGAATGCGTTTTTTGCCGATGGCGTCCAAGACGACATTCTCACGGCGCTTTCCAAAGTGGCGGATCTCAAAGTTATCAACCGCACTTCCGTCAACACTTATGCTGCGGGCAGGCAACGCAACTTGAGCGAGATCGCCCAAAGCCTCGGAGTTGCGTACGTCTTGGAAGGAAATGTCCGTCGAAGCGGCGAAAACGTGAGCATCACCGCTCAACTAACGGATGCTCGCACGACCGAGTGTTTATGGGCAGAGAGCTACCAACGCGATCTGGCCGGCGTGTTCGCGATTCACAGCGAAATCGTGCAGCGAATTACCTCTCTCCTCCACGCCAACGTTACATCGACAGAGCAAGCCGCCATCGAGGAACGCCCGACAAAAGATCTTGGAGCCTACGGTCTTTACGTCCGCGCGAAGGCACTCATCGCGACCATTTCTCTCAACGCCCAAATCAACGAAAAACTGCGTGAAGCCGTTCAGTTGCTCGATCAAGCTATCGCGCGCGATCAGGATTTTTATCTCGCTTATTGCCAATTATCTGCGGCGCACGACTATCTCTATTTTTTTGGGCTCGACCACACGCCGAGCCGTCTTGCTTTGGCGGATGCCGCGCTCAAGGCTGTCGTTCGCCTGCGTCCTAATGCGGGCGAAACGCATCTGGCTCGGGCCAACTTTTTCTACCGCTGTTATCTCGATTACGATCATGCACGTACGGAACTCGCGCTTGCGCAACACGCTTTGCCAAATAATTCTGAGATTTTCGAAGTAACTGGCTACATCGACCGCCGCCAAGGTCTCTGGAATGAATCGGCACGGAGCTTGCAGAGAGCTCTCGAATTAGACCCTCGCAACTTTTTTATGCTCCAGCAGATTGCGCTGAGCTATCAGGAATTCCGGCAGTTTGGGGCAATGGCCGCTGCCTTGGACCGGGCGCTTATGTTGATTCCTCGTGACTTGGACACGCGAGTTACACGCGCTTTGGTCGATCTCGAGTGGCGCGCCGACCCGCGGCCTTTGCACGAAGCGGTCAGTAAAATCCTGGCAGAAGATCCGGCGGCGGCCCCAGACTTGGCCGCTCAGTGGTTGTACGTCGCGCTATGCGAACGCGATGCGGCGGCCGCCAGCCAAGCTTTGGTTGCTATCCCGGCAAGTGGAATATCCACGGATCTGAATTTTCCGCGCTCGTGGTGCCAAGGCCTGGCTGCCCGCGCCAGAGGTGATGCTGCGGCCGCTCAAGCTGCTTTCGTCGCGGCGCGCGCTGAGCTCGAACGCACGGTAAGCGAGCAACCCAATTATGGCCCGGCTTTCTGCGTACTCGGACTGATTGACGCCGGACTCGGTCGCAAGGAAGATGCGCTTCGCGAGGGCCGCCATGCTGTCGAGTTATTGCCGATTACCAAAGATTCCATCGACGGTGCGGAGCTGATGAAATATCTCGGCGTTATTTATGTCTGGTGTGGCGAGAAGGATCTCGCCGTCGACCAAATAGCGGCGACGCTGAAGATCCCCAGTACTTTGAGTTACGGCAACTTGAAACTGCATCCTTACTGGGATGCCCTGCGGGGGGAACCGCGTTTCGAACAAATTGTAGCTAATCTGGCGCCGAAGAAGCCCGAAAAATAAGCGTCGGCTAGTACCAGTACTGTATTCACGTTGTTCTGAAACCCGAACGCCCCGCAGCTTCCGCACCCGCATACTTATAACGAGATCTGCCGCTTCTTCGACGTGTTTGAGAGGGCTGGTCTGCGCGCCTTCGGATGGGCGGTTCTGATCATCGTCGCACTCGCTGCTTGTTTTTTGTCTACTTGGCGCAGGACGCGGATCGACCCGGTCGGATGTTGCGAACTTAAGTCACTTCGCGACCCCGGGGTCGATCAAGCGGTCGCACGCTTGATCGTAAGCGTGTTAGTCCGCGGACGACATTCTCAATAAATACACAAGTGCGATCGGCGGTCAGACCGCAATCGACGGGATCAAGAGCTGCGTAATCAAAGGCAAGGTCGCTAACGCGAGTGGCTGCACTGGGAATCTATGAAGCAGATCAAGTTGCGCGCCGCTTCCAGGAGGTTGCAGTGGGGGCGTGCCGCACGCGAGATTCGTTAACTGCAGCCGACACGGCTGCCTCCATAGTTCGTCCGCCCTCAGATTCGACGGTCGAAGATCGCCGCTACAGATCTAGGGCCGACACAGTTACGACTACAGCAACGCGTCGTTGACGCGAATGCGCACGCCGTGGAGTTTCCGAAATGGCGCATTTGACTCAAACGACAGCAACACCGGTTTTTTGTGAAACCGCCACATTTTCAAAGCTGGCATCAAGACATTGCCGTATTCGTTCGCTATGGCTACGGCGGGGCAGGCACCGGTATGAATAAAACCGCGCAGGCGGCATCTGTCTTCCGGAAGACAGCCGATACCTTCGCGGCGGGGGCAAAAACGCTTCCGCAGCAATATTTCGTGTCGGAGAAGATCTTTAAAGAAGAACAAACCAAACTTTTTGCGCGCCAATGGGTATTAGTTGGGCACCAGAGTCAGATCGCTAACGCTGGCAATTATTTCACCGCCCAAGTGGCGAGTGAGAGTGTGATCGTTGTGCGGGATCAAAGATCATCAATTCGCGGATTTTACAACGTTTGTCGCCATCGCGGCACGCGGCTGTGCCAAGATTCAAGCGGACAGGTCCGCGCTATTCAGTGTCCATATCATTCCTGGACGTATGCGCTCGACGGCCGACTGATCGGCGCGCCGCACATGGACGAAGTTCCGGGTTTCGATAAGGCTGATTATTCCCTGCCCCCAGTAAACCTGGCGTTGTGGGAAGGATTCATTTTCGTCAATCTCGCGCCCGCACCAAACGCCTCGACAGAGCGAGCCGGCTACATGCCTTTAGAAGAATGGTTCGCTCCTTTGGCTGGAAAATTTGCGCATTGGAACCTGCCAGCACTGCGTTCCGCCAAGCGAATCGAGTATGATGTCCGAGCCAATTGGAAATTAATCTTCGAAAATTATTCGGAGTGTTATCACTGCCCTGGTGTGCATCCGGCCTTGTCAAAGCTAACGCCGTACGATTCAGCGGAGAACGATCTTAGTGAAGGGCCCTTTCTCGGCGGGTTTATGCGAATCGGGAAAGGGAAAAGCCTCAGTATGAGCGGGAATGCCTGCGCGTTACCTCTGGGGAACCTCCAGGGTGAGAATCACAGCCGGGTCTTCTATTATTCCATTTTCCCGAACATGCTGCTCAGCCTGCATCCGGATTACGTCATGGTGCATCAAATCTGGCCGATGTCGCCGGAGCGGACGTGCATTTTATGCGATTGGTTCTTCCATCCGGAGGCCGCCGGGGTCAGCGACAACAGCTACAATCCGGACGACGCGATCGAATTCTGGGATATGACAAATCGACAGGACTGGCATGTGTGCGAATTGAGCCAGCAAGGCATCGCTTCCAGCGCGTACAAGCCGGGTCCCTATTCGGCCCGGGAAAGCATTCCGGCGGCGTGGGACCGGGAGTATCTGCGAAGCATGAAAGATTAATCAGGAAGCAGGACGCCAGGAAAAGATCTGTGGTTAGTGGAAAACCGCGGAGAATGGGCCGTCAACATGCTACTGTTAGCGGGCTCACACCCTATGGTGGTTGCCGGATTCGCCTCATTCAATCTGCATTGACGCGTGCGCGGGCGACATGGAGTCTTGCCACATGCCGCCGCTGACTTATGCGAACTATCTCGACCTAGAGAAGTTGCTCACACTGCAACAACCGCGCTCAAGCCCGCCGGAGCACGACGAGATGCTGTTTATTATCATCCATCAGACCTACGAGCTCTGGTTCAAGCAGCTGTTGCACGAATTCGAAAAAATAAAGAGCGCTTTCTCGGCCGGCGATCTTTTCAGTGCGATCCATTCTTTCAAGCGCACGCGCACTATCATGAAAGTGCTCGTTGCCCAAGTGGATATCCTCGAGACCATGACGCCAGCCTCGTTCTCGAGCTTCCGTGATCGGCTTGAAACCGCGTCTGGATTTCAATCAATTCAGTTCCGCGAACTGGAGTTCGTGCTCGGATACAAACGCGACTCAACGCTCAAGTATGCCCGGCCGGATTTTCCGGGCTACGACCGGCTGGAGCAGCGGTTGACCGAGCGAACCGTCATCGATCATTTTTACGATTTCCTCGCCGTGCGCGGGGCGCAGATTCCGGCGGAGCTGAAGAATCGCGATCTGTCGCAGGCGAACATTGCTAACGAGCAGGTGCAAAAGGAAATCCTAAGTCTCTACAAGAGCTCGCCCGAAGTGTCGATCCTTTTCGAACTGATGACTGACTTCGACGAAGGGTTACAGGAGTGGCGTTATCGTCACATCAAACTGGTCGAACGAACCATCGGGGCAAAGAAAGGGACGGGCGGATCGCCCGGTGTGCCGTTTCTAAAGGAATCGCTGTTCAAGCCGATCTTTCCCGACCTATGGGCGATTAGGCATGAAATGTGAGCGCGGCGCACAACGCCGAGGTTAAATGTTAAAAGAGTTACAACGTTACAAGGGGTACGCGCCATAGTCTTGAAACGGTGAATGGTGGATTCACCACCATGTAACAATGTAACGTTTCAACATGCTCTACGACATCACACCGCCGATTACGCCGACGCTGGCGGTCTGGCCAGGTGATACGCCGCCGAGCCGCGAGGTATTGTTGGACATCAGCCGCGGCGACAACATTACCTTATCGACGCTGCGCGCGACCGCCCATTTGGGCGCGCACGCTGATGGACCGAATCATTATGCAAAAAACGCACCGGCGATCCATGAGCGCGCACTCGATTATTATCTCGGTTCGTGTCAGGTGATCCGAATCGACACTGCGCGCGCAACACGCATCACCACGAAGATGTTTTTGGACGTGGCAGGGCGAGTCTTCGACGCTGCCGTGGTCAGCCTAGAATCGCCTGCGGTAGGACCGATCGACTTTACATCGCGCGTTTTGTTCGCGACCGGCACATATCCCAGTTCACAGAAATGGAGCAGCGATTTCGCGGCACTCTCAGCGGAGCTAATTGATTTTCTACATGATCGGGGGGTGATTACGGTGGGAATCGATACACCGAGCATTGATCTCCCTGACTCGAAAGATTTACCGGCGCACAAGGCGGTGCTGCGACACGATATGGCGATCCTGGAAGGGTTGGTATTAAAGGACGTGCCGGAGGGAACCTACGAATTAATTGCGCTGCCGTTGCCATTGGTCGGATTCGACGCAAGTCCGGTAAGAGCCGTCCTCAGGACGATTAAGAGTGATAAGTGATCAGAGTGAAAAACGGCAGCAAATGGCGAGAGATATCTCGGTCCGAGCCGGATGGTTATGTTCGCTCAACATAACAGCAGTGAGCGATTAAAAGCCTGCGCCTGAGCGAAGTTAAACCGGTCAGTCAGTCGCCCTGCCTCTAAGCCTAAGAAATTCGCGCGCAGTTCCGGACAGCAATTGCGCCCTCTCTTTTGCAGAAATCTCTTTCATCGATTCGATCAGCTTGCCCGGATGCGCTTCGCCAAGAGGGAATGGATAGTCCGATCCGAAGGCGACCCGATGCGTCCCGAATAGCTTGAGAAGCAATTTCAATGCGTCGGGATCGTGGACAAGTGAGTCAACGTAGAAGCGCGCCGGAGTGCCTTGATGGGCCAGATAGTTTCGTGGGTTGGCCTTGTTCTCCATCGCGCAGAGATCAGGTCGGACATGAAACGCGTGTTCAATTCGGCCAATCGTAAACGGGAACGCGCCGCCGCCGTGAGCGAAAGCGACGCGCATCGATGGGAAACGGTCGAACACGCCGCCGAACATCATCGAACAGATCGCCAGCGATGTCTCGGCCGGCATGCCAACCAGCCACGGCAGCCAATAGTCCGGCATGCGCTCCTTACCGAGCATATCCCATGGATGAACAAAAATCGCCGCGTCAAGCTGTTCTGCCGCACTCCAGACAGATTGAAGGGACGCATTGTCCAAATTTATAGTATCGACTCGGCCGGTAAGCGGGCTTGCATCAACATGGGTGCCGATTTGCGCGCCGCGCAGGCCTAGATCACAAATGCAACGCTCCAGTTCGCTTGCCGCCAGATCCGGATCTTGCAACGGGATCGTCGCCAGGCCAGCGAATCTCTTTGGATGACCGCGAACAATTTCAGCGATGTGATCATTGAGACGACGCGAGAGATCGAGACCGTCGGCCGGCTTCGCCCAATAGCTGAACATCACCGGCACGGTCGAGAGCACTTGCATCGAAACACCGGCGCGATCGCATTCCTCGATGCGCTGTTTTGGGTCCCAGGTGTTGTCGGTGATTTCGCGAAAGACGCGGTTGCCAACCATCATGCGCGCACAACACGGCTTGTAATGGTCGAGCCTAACAAATCCGCTATAGCCATATTTTGCCTCCAAGTCGGGCCAATCTCGGGGAAGGACATGGGTGTGCAGGTCGATCTTCATGCGCGGCGTGATAAGACTACGCGCTTACTATTACAAAGTTGCGAGGTTACAGGATGACAAATCCAGTGAGCGTTGCAGCGTCGAATGATCGCACTATACCCCTTGAAACATTCTAACCCTTTTAACGATGTAATTCCTGGAGGGATCTTACGGGTTCGGGTTTTTCGATCTTCTTACCGCAGTTTTTGCAGGTGCGCCGCGCATCATCATTCCAGAACTCGAGCATAGCCTGGCTAAAATGCTGAACGATATCGGCGCAGTCGAAATGGATATCCTCGACCAACGCCCCACAGTTCTCGCAGTAGAAGATAACATGCTCCTTCTCTCCCGGTGGGCGGCGGCGCTCGACTACCACTCCAATGGTATCTGGTGGCCGCTGGGGCGAGTGCGGGACGTTACGCGGGATGAAGAAGGTTTCGCCCTCGTGGACAATGTGATCCACGATCTCGTCCCCCTCCCGGACGCGTACCTTGATGTCGCCTTTGAGCTGATAGAAATACTCCTCCGAATCGACAAGATGAAAATCGTTGCGCGCGTTTGGACCGGCGATCACCATGACAAAAAAATCACGACCGTCATAAAGGTATTGATTGCTCACCGGCGGCTTGAAGAGGTGCCGATTTTCTTCAATCCAACTGTTTAGATTAATCGGTGGTTGGACAGCGGCCGCGGCGCCGGTTCCTGACGATTTTGGTTTGGAAGCTGTAAGATTTGCGATGACGCACCGTATTTCCGTCCTCGGGCAGCGTCAACCAGTCAAAGCAGGCCCGCAAAATGATTGGGCCTTCGGGTTCCGAAAATGCTTACTTCCTTGTCCCATGCCAGCCCACTTCAACAGAGCGATGAAAATCTTCAGCCGCTGCCGAGTATTTTTGGCCATCGCCGCCGCCCTGGCGCTTGCGAGTTGCGAAGAGCTGGCGGAACAGCGATTTGGAGGCTTTTTACCCGGCGGGACGACGGCTGGCGGTTATTGGCGTGGTGACCACGTTTCGGGTCGACCGAAAATTGTGGTCCAGGTTTCCGAACAGCGCGCCTATTTCTATAAAGGCAAACGGGTTGTTGGAACCAGCACTGTTTCCACGGGCAAACGAGGTTTCGATACCCCGCCCGGGCATTATCACGTAATTGAGAAGGACAAGAATCATGTCTCGAGTGAATTCGGCGATTATGTGAACCCGGCGGGTGATGTTATAAAATCGAATATTGATGTGCGAAAAGATTCGCAACCCGCGGGAACGCATTTTGATGGCGCGCGAATGCCATACTTCCTCCGGTTTAATGGCGGCTACGGGATGCATGCGGGCTACGTACCACGCTTCCGGGCGTCGCACGGTTGCATTCGATTGCCTGCGCGAATGGCGAGGCATTTCTACGAAAATGCGACGGAAGATACGCCGGTAATCGTCCGAGAATAAGCTAGCCGGGCGGCCAACTCATCTGACGTTGTCCGAGGAGATGAACGTGCAGATGTGGGACGCTTTCGCCGGCATCGGGTCCGCTGTTAATGACGACACGAAAGCCCGTTTTTAAGCCAAATTTTTTTGCAACTTCGCCCGCGGCGAGCAGCAATTCGCCGAGCAACTCGCGATCGTTTGGGCTCGCATCGGCCAGCCGAGGAATGACGCGCTTTGGCACAATCAATACATGGACGGGCGCCTGCGGGTTGACGTCTCTGAATGCGAGGACCTTCTCATTCTCCAATACGATCTCGGCCGGAATTTGTCGCGCAATGATTTTCTCGAAGATGGTCATGTTATCGCATCGAGCAATTTAGCTCGGGCAAATCGCTCTGAGAAAGTTTCTCGCGGATGAAGCAAACTATTTCGCCTCTTAATGCGTCACAAGCGCGCGACCAGACGCGGGTGCCGCGCAGCTGCTTTACGCAAGCATTGAGAGCGACGAGTTGGACCGAGCTCACTCGCGTTTGCAACAACAATTCCAAACGCCGTGAAAGCATTTCGAAAAAGGCCAGCTCGTACCCGGTGCCAGCGGTGTGTGCAATTTCAAAAAGGGAAAGGGACACCGGCGGCGGACTTGGCGTGAAGTGGGGCACGATTTCCTGGTAACCGACTACTTTTAAGACGTAGCGCACGGTTTGGGAAAATTGATTGAAAGCGACGAAATTCTCGTCATTTCGAAGCCGCAGGTAAAAAGCAATGCTTTCTGTCACATGATCGGTCAGCCACCATTTGGGATATCCGGCTTCGGTAGCTGCGCGAGTGATGGCATCGCGCAGCCAACCACGGTCAAATTCAAAAAGTTGGCCCGATTCCGCCCGTAAATATGGAAACTCCTCTTTGAAAGCGACCATTAGCGTTTCTCCGTCGGAAAAAGTTCGCGCTGTTGTGCGCTCGTTTTGACCCGCCGGCCAAGAGCTTCAATGGCATCGACAAATTCGTCGGCCTGCTGAAAACGGCGATGGACGGACGCATAACGCAAATACGCCACTTCATCGATGTCGCGCAATTTTGCCATCACGTGTGTCCCAATTTGTGTCGAGGTGACTTCGCGGCCGGCCGTTTCTATTTCATGAATAATATCGTCCACAGCCTGCTCGAGAACGACCAGGCTGATCGACCGTTTCTCGAAGGCCTTGGCCAGACTGCTTACCAGTTTGCGCCGGTCAAAGGGCTCGTGGGATCGATCGCGCTTGATCACCCGCAAGTCGGTGCGCTCGATTTCTTCGTAAGTGGTGTAGCGATAGGCGCATTTCAGGCATTCCCGGCGGCGACGAATGCTGAGACCTTCTCGAGACTGGCGCGAATCGATAACTTTGTCGTCCCGCGACCCACACTTCGGACAACGCATAGTGGCGCCGCAGCCTAT
>QHNU01000213.1 GCA_003218525.1 Verrucomicrobiota bacterium | reverse complement strand
GCGCAGGTTTGGCAGAGCGCATTCGTTTGTTTGCTCATCTCTAGTTTGCTGATTGTCGTCGCTCTTGCTGTTTTCCCCCAGCTTCATCAGCTGTTTCATCATGATGCCGACCACAGCGAGCATGAGTGTGCTGTTACGGTAATGGTCTCCGGCGGGAGCGATGATTCTCCTGTGCCCCAAGTTTTCGAAGCCGGTGCTATTCTTCCGGTCGCTCTCGACTTTCTTCAACCGGAGACGCATTCGGGCGACGTTGCTCCACTTTTTTTAAGTGCTCACGTCTTCGAACACGCTCCCCCACTCGTCTAAATAAGGCGTTAGGCGGTAATGCCTGGCCGCGGTTGACCGAGTTCAGGCCGATGCCGCCGTTGCATTTACGGCCGCGGTCCCTTGTTCGGGCCACGTCCAATCCCAGGCTTCGTATGCGGGTTATAAATGAATTGGTTCACGTTTAATTTACAAGATTTCTCGATCTCATTTTTGAGCATCCTATTCGAGGGCGTGCCATTCATGTTCGTTGGCACGCTCCTCTCCGGGATTATTGATGCCTTTGTTCCTTCGGAGAAGATAAAGGGAGTTCTGCCACGAAATCCGATTGCAGCGATCGCGTTGAGCGGAGTGCTCGGCGTTGTCTTTCCGATGTGCGAGTGCGGAATGGTTCCGGTCATCCGGCGGCTCATTCGCAAAGGATTGCCCGTCTCATGCGCTCTAACTTATCTGCTGTCGGCACCGATCGTGAACCCGATCGTTGCGCTCAGTACGTTCGCCGCGTTTCGGGGTCAGCATCCTGCGATTGTAACATCGATGCGGCTGTTCATGGGATTTGGAGTCGCCCTTGTGTGCGGGATGATTGTGCGGCGCATTCCACTTAAAGACGTGCTCAATCGGCCGATGATGGCGGCGTTGCGAAAACGTCCGGCGTTATCGACTGCACATAGCCGGCGGCTGCGAGAACCGGTGATGGCTGGTGCATATGCTGGTGTGCCGAGTGAAACCAACGTCGTTTTTCCGATCGTCCCGGCAGAGGAAGTGGTGCACCTGCACGATGATGCCCACGCGAAAAAGGGCTTCGGCCAGAAGGTGGCCGGCGCCGTCCGTTGCGCAGCGTTCGATTTCCTCGACGTGGGATTTTACCTAATCATCGGCGCGGGGATCGCGAGCGTATTCAACACCGCGATCCACCGAGAGGTTCTCCTGCCGTTAGCGAGCAATCACCTCTTCGCCACCATGACCATGATGGTGCTGGCGCTGTTGCTTTCTCTTTGCAGCACTTCCGACGCGTTCATTGCGGCGAATTTCCTGGCATTCCCTGTCACGGCCAAACTGGCCTTCATGGTCTTCGGTCCAATGATGGATATGAAGCTGCTCTTCATGTATGGGCTTGTCTTCAAAAAGCGGTTCACCCTCTCGTGCGCGGTCGCTTTGTTCGTATTCATTGGACTGCTTTCTCTGAGTCTCATTCCCCTTCTGCGATGAAAACTTTTGGCCGCATTCTCGCTCCGCTCACGCTTCTCGAATGGGGCGGCATTCTCATTTACTTCTATTGCAGCGGCCGGATCGCAGCTTTTTTGCACCCTTTTTTTCGGCCGCTTGTGCTTCTAACGGGGATTCTGCTCGTGCTGACGGCGATGTGCGTGGCTATTTTCTCTGAGGAAGACTGCTCGCACACGTCCGACGATCATGATTATGAACATGACCTCGCGGGGCACGAACGTGACCAAGACCAGCACACTCAGTCCCGAGGAAAACTGAGCTTTGGCCGCTATCTCGCCTTCCTTACCCTGCTCCTCCCGCTGGCGCTTGCCGCCAAGATTTCGCCAGACGATTACGGTGCGACCCTGATTAGGAATCGCGGACTTGTCGAAGATATCCACAGCTTGCCGGGGATCAAAAGCAGCATTGCCCAATCCATACATCCTTCTCCCACGATGGCGTCGACGAACCCGGGGATTTCCCCAGGACGGGGTGCCTCGCCAGACCCACGTCCTTCGTCTTCAGCAATTGCAAGCACAGAAAAATCAGAAGGAATGAGCGACAGCATCGCATTGCCTGCGAACGGATCTCCGCAGGGCGACACACAGGTGATCGGCGATGCCGTAGTCACGTATCAGAACGATTTCCTTACCCCAGACAAGCAAGGCAATATTAAGGTGAAGGTCACTGATTTGCTTTATGCGGCCCAGGAGCCGAGCACACGGAAGGACTTCGAGGGAAAACGGGTCGAGTTGATCGGGCAGTTTGTCGGCGAGAAAACGCGGAGAGGGAAAGCTACTGCGAGTGCGGATCCGAACACGTTCCATCTCATGCGGTTGGTTATGGTCTGTTGTGCGGCCGACATGATGCCGGCCGCAGTCAAGATTCAGGCTGATCGGAAGCCGACCCAGCTGCGCGAGATGAGCTGGTTGAAGGTCACTGGCGTTGTCCACTTCCGTCCGCGCGCGGAGAGTGTGGACGTTGACGGGACGGATTACGGTGACTATCCGGAGCCGGTGCTCGTTGCCGATAAGATCACGAACACGCCGCCGCCTCGCGAGAAATATATTTATTAGCGCCGCCCAATGAATTTCTCTCGCCAAATTGTTCTACTTTTCCTTGTCAGCGTGACCGACTGCTTGATCACGGACTTTGCCAAAGGAGCAGGCTCTTTTTCCACAGTTGTGATCGATCCCGGTCACGGCGGTTTTGATCGTGGCGGAATCCCGGGGCAGCTCGTGCCGGAAAAAATGGTGGCGCTGGATACGGCCATGCGCCTGCAAAAGATTCTTGAGCGCGCTGGTGTGCGCACGGTAATGACACGCACCACCGATGTCTTTGTTCCGCTACCGATGCGAACCGCAATCGCGAATGCGCAACGAGACGCGATCTTTGTCAGCATTCATTATAATGCCTCGCCGCGGTCGCGCGCTCATGGGATTGAAACCTATTGCGAAGACAGCGCCGGCGCGCCGCTGGCTGCACGCATTCAGCGTGATATTCTCACTCAGGTGAGCGCCGAAAATCGCGGCGTAAAACGCGCGGAATATTACGTGCTGCGCAATTGCCAGATTCCGGCCGTGCTGGTCGAGTGCGGATTCTTGACCAACCCGATCGAGGCGACGCTCGCGCTTTCTCCCAGTTATCGTCAGCGCGTCGCGGAACAAATAGCAGCTGGGGTTATCGAGCAGCGATCGCATCCGCTGCCGGCGCCATCGCCACCACCGCCGCGGAAGAAAACCCACCACCACAGGTACAAACTAACGAAACGATAACGAAGCATGCCCATTGAAACCCCACTTCCGATCGTTGAAGCGGACGATGAAATCAGCAATACCCCGCGACTACTGCGTTTCGAGGGAAAGGAGCCGCCGGCCCAGTCCGAACCAACCACGGTTCCGGCATGAGAAACCTGTTATTGGTGTCGTTTCTATTCGCTACCTCACAGCTGAATCTCTCGGCAGCGGGCGAAAAATTGAGAGTTGCCTCCGTTTCGACTGTCGACACGGAAATCGTGCAGCAAGTCGGCGGCGAACACGTTGAAGTCGCCGCTCTCGTTCAACCAGGCGTTGACCCGCATGAATACGAGCCGACGCCGGCGGACTTGCGCAAGGTGAGCGAAGCGCGGCTGCTCCTGACCTCCGGCAAACACATGGAGAATTACTTGAACAAACTTCAGGAAGCCACCGGCGGAAAGGCCGATTTGCTCAAGGTTGGAGACCATTTTTCCTCGCTGAAAATGAAACAAGGAGAGCATGGTGAACAAAGTACGAACGCGGGTGCGGGCGGCATGAAAGAAGATCCCCACTGGTGGCATAGCGTGAGCAATGCGAAGGAGGCGACAAAGCTTGTGCGCGACGAGCTGGTCAAGCTCGATCCGGCGGACAAAGCTGACTTTGAGAAGAACGCGCAAGCATATCTCGCCAACCTCGACGAACTCGAAGACTGGATTAGGCGAAAAGTCGCCGAGCTGCCGCGCAACCAGCGCAGGCTGGTCACGTCGCACGATGCCTTCCAATACCTCGCGCGCGATTACGGGTTTAAGATCGAAGCGATCGAGGGGCTGACTACCGAGACTGAAGCATCAAACCGCCACGTTTCGGAGTTGATTGATGATATCAAAAAACAACACGTGAAAGCGATCTTCCTGGAAAATACCCTCAACCCTAAAGTGACCACGCAAATCACGCGCGAAACCGGCGCCAAAATCGGCGGGTCACTTTACCCGGACGGTCTCGGCACGGGCGATGCGAGCACTTACGAAGGCATGATGAAACATAACGTTTCGACCATCGTTGATGCGCTGAAAAGCGGATGAGAGGATCGCCGCTGCTGCGTGTTTTGTTGGTTGTGGTTGCGTTGCTTGCGGTCCTTTGGCCGTTGCGAAGCTTGACGACCCATCGCACCGAGGAACCGCCGGATATCTCCCAAAGAGCGCCAGCGGCACAATCGAGTGTTCGGCTGGTTCTGACCTCGACGACCGTTCCTTTCACGTTTGAGATTTCGCATCTTGGTAAAACGATCTGGAAAGGGGAAGCGACGGAGAACAGTGTTGCGCGCGAGGTAAAGATGACCTTCCCATCTGAAGGGATCGATCTCTTGCTCGATGTGAGGTGGCAGGGGGAAAAACAAACTGCGGTCAAACTCGAAGTGACACCGGAAGGGGCTCTGGGGGACCACCCGGGTCAACGGCGTGCTGACGTTCGCGAAGCCGTAAACACCGCCGCGCCGTGACTACCCACCATCTGGAGATAAAGGATCTAACAGTAGCCTATCATCGAGTGCCAGCGGTGCATCACGTGAGCCTCGACCTGCAATGCGGTCATTGCGTGGCGCTGCTCGGTCCAAACGGCGCGGGCAAAACCACATTTTTCAAAGCCCTCGTCGGTTTAGTGCCGAAGGAAACCGGAGCCATCATTTTCGGCGGTCACGGAAAGGTCGGAGCAGATACTGATATCGCCTATTTGCCGCAACGCAGCGTGATCGATTGGGATTTTCCGGTAACCGCGCGCGACATGGTCGAGATGGGCCGGTACATGCGCCTCGGCGTCTGGCGGCGTTTCGGCAAAGCGGATGCGCAGGCCGTCGACGACGCCCTGCGAACAATCGGCCTTACCGACCTGGCCGAACGGCAAATTAGCGCCCTCTCTGGCGGCCAGCAGCAGCGCGCTTTTTTGGCTCGTTCCCTGGCCCAGAACGCACACGTCTTTTTGCTCGACGAGCCGTTCACTGGCTTGGACCAAACCGCGCAGGATTTGCTCGGCGAAACGATTCGGAGGCTCGCGGCTGCCGGGAATCTTGTCATCGCGTCGCATCACGATCTGAAATCGGTGCCGGAACTTTTCGACCAAGTAGTTTTTCTGAACGGCGAGCTCATCGCATTTGGAGAAACAGGCGAAGTTTTTAACGACGAAAACATCGCGCGCACTTATCGCACGCACGTTTTTTCCGGGACGCACGAGCATCGCTCCGGACTAGCAAGACCGACATGAACTGGCTGAGCGAACCTTTCCGGCATGAGTTCATGCAACGCGCCCTTTTTGGTTGTGCCCTGATTGGATTTACCAACGGCATGTTGAGCGCCTTCATCGTACTTCGCCGGCTGGCGCTGATGGCCGATGCCATGGCTCACTCTTTGCTGCCGGGGGTCGCGCTGGCGCTGATCTTTTTCGGCCTCGCACCCGCCAACCTGTTCTTCGGCGGACTGGTCGCGGCTCTGCTGGTCGGACTTGGGGTTCAAATTATTTCCGGCAGTTCGCGCATCAAAGAGGACACCTCCCTCGGGTTGCTCTTCGCCTGTTCCTTCGCGCTCGGTCTCGTCCTTTTGAGCCTCTCGCCCGCTCGAGTGAACGTGACGCATTACTTATTCGGCAACATTCTCGGCCTGTCCGACGACGATCTTTGGATTATCTATTTGATTAGTTGCATCGTCCTCCCACTGCTGGTCGCGTTTCAGCGGCCTCTGCTGCTCCTCATGTTCGAGCCGTCGGTAGCGGCCAGTCAGGGTGTATTGGTAAGACCTCTCACCTATATGCTGATGGGCTTACTCGTGCTTTCAATGATTTCGTCGTTGCAAGCAGTCGGGGTCGTTCTCGCGCTGGGCATGTTGATTGCGCCCGCAGCCACGATTTATCTCTGCTCTGATTCATTTGCCGCCATGTTCTGGGGCGGTGGCATTATCGGCACGCTTGGTTCGTGCGCCGGTTTATTTGTTTCCTATTGGCTCAATCTTCCCTCCGGCGCGTGCATCGTGCTCGTGCTCGGCGTCATCTTTTTCGCGGCTTATCTTTTCAGCCCCAAGTACGGGATGCTGTCGAAATTTCTTCGGCGCCATCATCTCCACGAAGAATCGCTGGCTCGGTGGCGAGAACGTTAGACCCTCAGAAATCGTATGCAACGGTTCCATAAAAACCGCGACGCTGTCCGAACTGGGGCGCGCCTACGCCGATGCCGCTGCCATCGCGCAGTTCGTAGATCTTATCGAATAGGTTGACGACGTCGAATCGCACCAGGACGGACTTCTTGTCTGTGATTTTGATGCGGCGTTCCAAGCTGAGGCTGAAGGTTTCGTACGGATGATTCTTCTTGGTATTGGCAAATCCTCGGCGCAGGCCATTGCCATAAAGACCGCTCACTGCGGCTTTCCAATCGTTCCACATGTAGGAAATGCCAGCCGAACCGGTGAAGCGTTGATCGTGATCGAGAAAGACCCAGTTTCTTTTGATGAAGGCGAGCTCAGCGGGATCAAAGAGGAACTGCGCCGAACTGGCGTTCGTGCCGCGCGCCCATTCGTAGGCGGCATTGAAGTATGCGGAGAATCCGCCTTTGTCATAACTGGAGGTAAACTCAGCGCCGTAAATTTCGCCGCGTTTGTAGTTGAAGGAGGAGAGGATGAGCGCCTGCCCAAACTGACCTTCGTCCAGGGTCGAATGCGAACTCTTGTAGTAACCATCAAGTCCGATATTAAAGCCGTCCGTAATTTTCTGCGTCGCACCGACATCGAAGTAATGGGCGCGCTCCGAAGTCACCGGCGAATTCAGTTTTACTGCCGGCTCGTTCGTCGTGCCGATAAACTTCGCGATTGTGCTTTGATCGACGTTCTCCAGCGGTGGTGGTGTAAAGTAGCGCGCGTAACCGGCGTGTAAGGTGGTCCAGGCCGAAGGCGTGTAAACCACATTAAGGCGCGGGCTAAGTTGGTTCTCGTGGGAAAATGCATCTACCACATCGAAACGGCCACCAAAGTTAATAGTAAGCTGCTCAAACGGCTTCCATTCGTCCTGTAAATAGAAGCCGTAAAAATAGCCATACTTGTCGCTGTTATCGACGACACGAATTGGAGCATCGCTGGTTTGATTGCCATTGGCATCGACCGGGAAGACGAGGGTGACGGTGCCGACACTGGCGTGTTGTTCGTTAAAAAGGAGACCGCCTCGGAGCGTGTGCTGATCGTTTAGCTTGTAGCTGGCATCGAATTCGAGTCCATTCGACAGAATGTCACGGTCAACGCGCGAAGCGACACCATTGAAAATGAGATCACCGACTTCGTCGGGCCGAAATAGGATCGAGCTGTAGCGGTCAAAGAGGGACGCCTGGAAATTGAGATCGCCTGCCTTCTTTTGGTAAGTCAGAATGGCGTAGGAAGATTGTTCGGTCTGATTTTCATCGAGCTTCGACGAATCGAAGGTGGATCGGCCCATGTCCGTGAAAGCCGGGATCTGACCGGGATTATTCGGAATTTGGAAGTCGCTGTGGTTGCCGCTGATGAGCAGGGTAAGTCGGCTAGTATCGTCGAAGATGTAGGACAAATAGCTGAAAAGCTTGTACTGATCGGTGTCGTCATGAATTGGGTCGCTGCTTCGCGTAGGATTTTCGATTCCGATACCGTTATGCAGATAACCCGTGCTTAGGTAGTAGTTAAGCTTCCCGTAGATGCCGCCGTCCTGGAAGCTGGGATTAATCGTGTCGAAACTGCCGACCTGGAGCGACGTTTCACCCTGCTGGTAAACGGCGCCGTTTTTGGTGTGAATATCGATCACCCCGGTAGTGCGGAAACCAAATTGCGCCGGTAGTGCGCCGGTAATCAGTGAAATGCTGTCGGCAAATCGTGTCTCCAACTCCTGACCGAAACCGGGAATACTTTCGGGCAAGAGGACATCATCAATCCGGTATTGCAGATTGGCATGCTCACCGCGGACGTGGAGCTGGCCAAAGGAATCCTGCGCCACGCCCGGAAAGCGCAAGATAGTCTGATTGAAAGGTGCGTTCTCACCCTGCGGTTGTGAGTCGATCCGGTCCGGCCCTACGGTATAGCGCGTAGCGCCGAGGCTCGGCACAATTTCTTCACGCGAAATATCCAGTTCTTGACTGGTGACTACGACTTGTTCTGCCGTCGCCGTTGCTCCGGCAGGTGATCCCGCGGGCGCAGGAGTTGGCGACGAAAGAGCATCCTGCCCGCGTGCGGCAGCGACGCCGAGCAAAATGCCGATGGATGTAATTAAAAATTTGTTCATGAAGAGCTTTGCGAAATTGGTTTGGTGAAATCGTGGCGAATCGCGCCAGGTGAATTCGCGGCGCGACGGGACGTGCTGTTACACCCAGTCCGCTGCGGCTTAAGCAGAAAAATTCTGATCCCCGCGAAGCAACGCGGCTGGTTGTCGCTCTAGTGTGCGGGCGGTGCGTGCTCCAGAATCGAAGACAGAGCAGTCGCGATTACGAGCTGGCATCGCCGCCAGAGAAACGCCAGCGCAACAGACGCCTTCTCGACGGTCGGGATAATCTGCGGGGCCGCAGCCTGCTCGCAATTACCAGACGCCAGGAGCGTCGCCGCACATTCGTGGCGGCTACCGACGTGATGCACTTTCTCATGCAGCCGCGGCGAGCTCGCCACCGCCACCGCGCACAGAAAGGCCGCGAGCAGCACGAGCGCGAAACCCCTGCCGGCGTGACCACGAATGAGCCTAAGACCCATTGGCCGCGACATTCTTGTTCTAAAGAGCAAACCGCAAGCCGAATTTTCGGTTAAACGATTGCGTGCCATCGTTTCCAAGGGAATCGCATCCGGCTGGACAGCGCGGTGCAGTTGCATTACCAATCGCGTCGACCATGACCGGGGCGGTCAAGATTTACTTCATTGTTTTCGGCGTTCTCACGATCGTCGGTGGAATTATTGGCTATGTCAGTAAGGGCAGCGTGCCTTCGATCGTTGCCGGCTCCATCTCGGGCATACTCCTTCTGGCCGCAGCATTTCTTCTACCTCAACACCACACCGCTGGGCTGGTCCTCGCCCTGATTGTTTCACTTCTACTAGCGGCACAATTCGTCCCAAAGTTTTTCGCGACGTGGAAAATGATGCCGGCTGGGATGATGTCGATTTTAAGCGTGCTAGGCATTGTTGCTGCAGTTGTATCCTGGCTGAGGAAATAGTTCCGTGCAGAAGCTGCGCCTGAAAACGCTGCGGCGCATCGTGCTCGTCATTTTTTTGGCGTTGTTCGGCGCGATCACACTGCGCTGGATTTCACTCGAGCGTTGGCACCGGGAAGCGATGCGGGCTGAGCCGGTGGAAATACCAACCCCTCCGCCGGCATCGCCCTCTCCCGCCGCGAGCCGCCCGCCGGCGATCAGCGGCAAATTCGATCTGCCACGACTTTTCAATGGAATCACATTACACACCGAACTTGAAACCATTCCCGGTGCTGCGGCTGCAGAGGAGCGAATCGATCCGATGAGTTACGCGATTGATTTGAAAATGCGAACCCGGGTGCCGACGCCGAACCGCACCATGGACGAGCTCACCAAGGTTAGTCCCGAGCTTCCAAAATTATTTCCGAATTTGGCTTTAATGGTGAAACCAGACGCGGTGGCGCCATTCTTCGGTCAGCTTTACGAAACCAAGGTGCGCGTCTTGCGCGAAAATCTTAGTCGACTGGATCAGTTGCTCTCGCGCCACAATTTTTACGACTGCCAAACCGTCCTCCAGCTGCGTCAGCCGGAGAGCCACCGCCGCGCGCTTCTCTTGCAGGCCGATATGGATGTGGACGCGGACGGTTCTGATGGCGATCGGGTGCCAGCCGGAAACGGCGTCTCACCGACATTCAAACCCTTCACCAGCTTTCGGTGGAGCAAGAAAACAGCCCGGCCCAACCCCTATCTGCCTCTTACCGAGGATCGCTTGCGGCATCTCGATGCGGAGCAAACAACGGCAACGCCGGAGCGTAAACGCGATTTGAGAAGCGCGGCGGCCGAATTGCGAGACGAGATCAACGCGATGAAAAAATTCAGCTATCTCATTGGCACCTACGACCCATTCATTGTTGTGCCGGGGAATTTCACCAAAGGTCCGGATGCGGTGAAGGTCGGTGATTACGCTGTTGTTGTCTCTGGAAACGCAATCTATCCCGCGATCGTTGGCGATGTGGGACCGAATGACAAAGTTGGCGAGGCATCGTTACGGATTGGGAAGGAAATCAACTCGCTTTCGAACCCGAACAATCGTCCAGTTAGTGATCTCAAGGTCACATATCTCATTTTTAATGGAACGGCAGATTCATCGTGGGGTCCGCCGGATTTGGAAAAACTGCAAGCGCGTTGTGAAACGTTTGTAAAAGAGATCGGCGGCGCGAGCGTGCCGCTGCATCATTGGGAAAACACTGTCCCGCCATTACCCACCCCGACCCCTTCCCCAACTCCGACTCCTTCGGTTTCACCTGCTGAGACGGCTTCTCCATCGCCGGCTCTCTCTCCGAGCGCATCACCAGTGCCGACATTCGCCTTTCCGACTCCGTCGCCCAGCGCTGGCGCACCCTGATTGGGCACGGCCAATCAGCGCTCGAAGCGCGTTTCCCTTCATGAGCCCGAGCGCTGCCGCGCTGTCATCCGTCGGCTATGAAACGGCAATTGCATTGGTACCGCGCCCCCTTTTACGTCGGGCTTTTTATTTTGATCATGCTCGTTATCCTGCGGGCACTGCTGCCATTCTGGGTTCGCGATTATGTCAATCGCAAGTTATCCGAAATCCCGGAGTATCGTGGCCATGTTTCGGCCGTGACTCTGCATCTCTGGCGAGGCGCATATCAGATTCACTACGTCGATATTGTCAAAACGACGGGACATGTCCCCGTGCCGTTCTTCTCCGCGCCTCTGGTCGACCTTTCCTTGCAATGGCGTGCCCTTTTCGACGGCGCCGTCGTCGGACAGCTCGACATCTTTCGGCCGCAAATGAATTTGGTGAACGCCCCCGCAAAAGCGAATTCCCAGGTTGGAATCGACAAACCGTGGACGGAGAAAATCAAGCAATTGTTTCCGCTGAAATTCAATCGTTTTGGCGTTCACGGTGAAATCCATTATCGCGACTTCCACAAAAATCCGAAAGTCGACGTTATCGTCGATAGAGTCCAGATGGTCGCAACCAATCTAACGAATAGTAAAAAGTTATCCAAAACGATGGTTGCGGAAATTCAGATTGAAGGCCGCCCGTTGCGAACAGGTGACAGCCGCTCGCAAATTGCACTCGATCCCTACGCCCGCAAACCGACGTTTACCTATCGTGGCGAAGCTCGGGATATTCCCCTGGTAAAGCTAAATGATTTCGCGAAAGCTTATGCTGGAATTACTTTCGAAACCGGAACGCTCCGCATCGCCAGTGAGCTAACTTCGAAAAATGGCACCTTCACTGGTTATGTCGAGCCGGTATTCGATCACATGTCCATTTTCAATCCCGCTCACGATTCCGACAATCCAGTCGATTTCGTCTGGCAGGGAATCGTCGGAGGTCTCACCCGTATTATACGTAATCAGCCAAAGGACCGTTTCGGGACACGCGCTCCGATGTCAGGAAGTTTTGACGACCCGAAGGCAGCAGTGATGACAACGATCCTGAACGTTTTTCGAAATGCCTTTATCCAGGTGTTCACCGGGTCGCTGAGCGAACATAAGGAACAGAATCTCCCGAAGGTCAATCCCGACAAAAGCGACTGAGGTCAGGTGGATGACAGCCCAGCCAGCTCAAATCGAAGTCCGGCTACCGGTTAGGTATCGGGCGGCAGCGCTACTACTGGGGGACGCTGGTCAAAAGGAACTTCACGAGTAGGACGCACTACCCGGCGGACACGGCGATGCTTCTCAATCGGAACCTCATCGGGATTAGGCACCGGCGGCGTAACGACAGTCTTGCCATTTGGCAGCTGCAGAATCCAGCTTCCGTCCTCGGTTACACCGACAAACTCCGCGCGCATCGAGCCGACCCGCATCGGTGGAGTCGACGGCCGGCGATTAGTTGGCGTTCGCTGACGATGCGCTTTGCTAGTGCTTCGCTTGCCAGCGATGACCTTCCCTTCATCCGTTGGTTTTGCCGGTGATGCTGGAGAAGCACCAGCCGCTCGATCGGCATTGGAATGCAAGTTGTTCCATACATCTTGCGGCGTCCGGATTTGAGTTTTCTCAGACTTGCTTCGGTCCTCTTCGTTGTCAGCTGGCGTGTTTGCCGCTTGTTGCCGCTCCGGGCTGTCCGCCGCAGACGACTGCGAAACATCGGGACCCTCGGCCGGCGGCGGGGGCTCCGTGACACGATTGTTGGCGGCAACTTGCGGTGGAGCGTTTTTTGTTTCCGCGTTTATGGTCGACTGATCCGTCCGCAGCATCGGAGCTGCGGCTGCGAATGGGAGCTGTTGCGCAATCGCGGCCGAACCTTGCGCTGCGACTACCGAAGAAGGCGGTCGATTTTGACCTGCTGCGACCGCTCGTGAATTCGGCTGCGGAGCCGCGTTCGACTCCAGCGGATTTGTGCTTGGGACCGCAGGCGCCACTCTCGCTGGGTTTTGGGCAGCTGTCACCGCGGGAGGCGTTTGCTCCGATGCAGGTGGTGCCATCGAATCCGGCACTCCGACCAGAATGCCAATAGTAGAGAGATCACGCTGGCGATGGAGAAGTGACTGTAAACGGGTCGGAATCAGCACAGCTGTCGCCGCACCGAGCGCGAGCAGTAGCACGGCCAAAGAGAGGCTGATCACCAGTGCGCGATTTCTTGGCCGCTCAACTTCCGGCGGAAGTTCAGCCGCCAGCGGCACGCCGAAATGGCGCACGCCGTGACGAGGTTCGACCTTTTGC
>QHNU01000212.1 GCA_003218525.1 Verrucomicrobiota bacterium | reverse complement strand
GTTCGAGAAATGTTTGAGCGAAATGTGGTGCCCTCCTACGCTCGTTTCGATCTCGTCCTCGATCGCGGCGAGGGCAGTTACGTTTGGGATGTCGATGGTAATCGTTATCTCGATCTGGGTGGGGGAATTGCCGTCTGCGCCCTTGGTCATGCTCATGCGGAAATCGCAGACACGCTACATGTTCAAGCGCGCAAGCTGACGCATGTCTCGAACCTCTATTACCATGAGTTGCAGGGCCGGCTCGCAAAAGAGTTAGTCGATTTAATCGCGCCCGGACGTGTCTTTTTTTGCAATAGCGGTGCGGAAGCGAACGAAGGTTTGTTCAAGCTCGCGCGAAAATTCGGCCATGAGAAATCGCGCTACGAAATCATTACCGGGCTTGGCTCTTTTCACGGCCGAACTTTGGCCGGGATTGCCGCGACTGGTCAGGACAAAGTAAAAAAAGGATTTGAGCCGGCAGTGGCGGGATTCAAGCACGTTCCCTTCAACGATCTCGACGCGGCGGAAAAGGCGATCGGGCCGGACACAGCGGCGGTTCTGATCGAACCCATTCAAGGCGAAAGCGGAATTACCGTCGCTTCGCCGGAGTATTTGTTGGGGTTGCGCCGACTCTGCGACGAGCGTGGAATTCTGTTGATGCTCGACGAAGTCCAGGCTGGCCATTTCCGGACCGGCAAGTTTCAATCATGGCAAACGATTGTCGGCGATCGTGAATTCCTGCCGGATGCCGTTTCAATGGCGAAATCATTGGGCGGTGGATTTCCGATCGGGGCATTTTGGATTAAGGAGGAGTTCGCCCAGGTACTATCGGCCGGAACACACGCGACCACATTCGGGGGGACTCCACTTGGTTGCGCGGTGGCGCTGAAAATCTTGGAAATTGTCCGCCGCGATCAGCTTGCGGAGAATGCGCGAGAGTTGGGTGAGTTCCTGAAGTCGAGTTTGCGATTTCTGCAAAAGGAATTTCCACACGTTATACGCGAAATCCGCGGATTTGGCTTGATGATCGGCCTCGATTTCTCCCCCGATGCTCCAGGTTTCGCCAACAGCGAGGAATTCCCAGGAATTCAAGCAGTGAAGCGATTGCACTCGCGTGGGCTGCTCGCAATTCCGGCTGCGACTACGGTCGTTCGTCTGTTACCGGCGTTGAATCTGAGTCGCGGTGAAGCGGAGGAAACACTCACTGTCATCAATTCCGTTGTTGCCGAACTGGGATGAAACATTTTCTGAGCATCGCTGATGTAGATCGCCAAGAGATTCCGGAGATTTTCCGGATGGCGGCGGAATACAAAAGAGATCGCCAACGCAGCCCGAGTCGTCCGCTCAAAGGAAAGACATGGGGATTGATTTTCTCAAAGCCTTCCACGCGCACTCGTGTTTCGTTTGAGGTTGGAATTCGCGAGCTCGGGGGCGAAGCAATTTACTTAAATGCAAACGACATTCAGCTGGGCCGCGGCGAATTGATCAAGGACACGGCGCGGGTGCTAGGCCGTTTAGTCGATGGCGCGGTCATTCGTGCCGAGTTTTCCGGTGTGCCAACAATTAACGCGCTGACTGACGACGAGCACCCCTGCCAGATTTTATCCGATGTTTTTACAATCGGAGAGAAACGCGGAACGATTGCCGGAAAAATTGTGACGTTTGTGGGAGATGGCGCGTGCAATACGGCGCGCTCCTGGGTTTTGGCAGCAGGCAAGTTCGATTTTCAATTGCGTATTGCCGCGCCCGGCAGATATCGGCCGGAACCGGAATGGTTGCAGCAAGCGGCCAGTTCGGTGATTTGCACGAGTGATTTGCACGAAGCCGCCCGCGATGCCGATGTGCTATACACCGACATTTGGGTTTCAATGGGCACGGAGCTCGAATCGGCGCGGCGTGAAGCGGAACTGGGACCGTATTGGATCAATGAGACGATCGTGGATCTCGCGAAACCCGACGCGCTCGTGATGCATTGCCTGCCGGCGCACCGCGGGCAGGAAATTGATGCACAAACCTTGGAGGCAAACGCCAGCACCATTTTCGATCAAGCCGAAAATCGGTTGCACGTGCAGAAAGCGATTCTGGCAAAGCTGGCGGCTGAAGCTCGTTCCACTTAGATTATCTGCTCGGGGGGGGACTTGAACCCCCATGCCTTTCGGCATACGCCCCTCAAACGTACGTGTCTGCCATTTCACCACCCGAGCGATGGCGCATTTGCGTGGGCGAAAATTGCCGCAAACCCAAACTTGCCGCAACCTGAATTCAGCAAATCTCTCGTGTAACTTCTACTGCTCAATGGATTCCCAAGACTGGATCAAGCTCGATCTGCACATCCATACCTTGGACGATCCGAAGGACAAACTTGATTACTCGGCGCGCGAGCTCCTGGCGCGGGCCGGACGGCTCGGCTTTGGCGTGCTCGCCATCACCTTGCACGACGCGGTCTTTGATCATGCCGAAACTTTCGCGGCTGCAGAACGAATGGGGATTCTCTTGATCCCAGCTGCGGAAATGCGGATTGAAGGCGGTGATATCATTCTTTTGAATGTGCGAGCAGAGGAAGTGACAGGCCTAAGATCTTTTCACGATGTGCGGGCTTTGCGCGCGGCGCGGGGGCAATCGCTTTTCACGATCGCACCGCACCCGTTTTATATCCTGGGCGGTTCGATCGGAAAAAGGTTGATCGACGAGATCGACTGCTTCGATGCCATTGAGTTTTGCCACTTTCATAAAGGCGTTTTCAACCCGAACCGACAGGCACTGCGCATAGCGGCAAAATTCGGTAAACCACTGATCGCTACATCCGATGCGCACCGGCTAAATGCATTTGGCCAGCACTACACGAGTATTCCCCGACCAGAGCAACTTACGCCGGATTCCGTCTTCGCTCAGTTACGCCAGGGTCGACTCCGGCTGACAAGTCCCGCTGCCACCTTATTAGATATAATGAGCACGTTTTATTTTATCTTTATCGAGCATCCGCTACGGGCCGCATGCGGGCATTCGCATCGATAAGCGCGGCCTTGCACTCCCGCAAAAACTGACAGAGCTATTGCGAGATGAGAGTGACATTTTTCAGCGTCTCGGTCGCGGCCCTACTCTCTGACGAGTTGCAACAGCACAGCCAAAAAAGCACGGACACGCAAACAGGCAACGAAAAAGACGGCCAAAGTTACCCCTGGCCAGGAAAATACGGATGTCGATTTTGACGCCTTCCTTGCCCGATTACGCAAGGCGGTAACGGCGCGGGACATGAACACAATCGCTTCGATGATGACCCCCGATTTCGGCTACAGCCTGAATCCGGAGAAATCGGGGGAGGGAGTGTTCAAGTTCTGGGACGAAAATAACATCTGGCCGGAACTAGAAGGTATTCTGGCGGAAAAATTCTTGAAGAAGGAAGACTATATGGTCGCGCCTCCCCAGTTCGCTGATCCGTCTCTGAACTACGATGGGTATCGCGCAGGTATTCGGCGTGTCAATGGGAGTTGGAAGTTTGCTTACTTCGTAAACGGTTGATTTCGCTTGAGCTTCTTGTCGTTTTGCCTATACCTGACACCGCTACATCTATCTAACGACTTGGACCAAAATCGTAGATAGCTCCCCAGCTACCTTGAGCTGCAACTGGGAGCTTGTGTTCCCACGGACGCGAGCTGGTGGCGTAGTTAATCTTTTCCTCCTTTCCCCAAAACAGATAGTGTATTCGCAGTTCGCGTCCAAGTTGCATCCAGTCTCCGTTACCGAGCATTAGCGATTCAAGCTTTCGCTCGACTGGGCCGGCATCGATCCCCTGCGTCCACAAGTGTCCAGGATAACCGCAAACTACTTTCCGGCCGGCAAGTAGAAGAGGGTGGTTATAGGTCGGAAAAGCCGCGAAGCGCGCCTCTATTGGAAATTTTCGAATGACGGAAGCGACGCTGTCAGCCTCCGCCCGGCTGGCGAATTCAAAACCGGGACGCCCAGCCGCCAAACCTCCTAGTAGATTCACAAACCCGGATAAAAATAGGATCGCGCAAATGGTGGCTCGCCCGAGTACCGGCCAAGGCTTAATCAATCTGGTCCAAAGAATGGGCAGAACGAGAAAGTAGGCCCAGATAATGATCTTGATGTTGTCCCATTCCCAAGGCGCGGTTTTGATGAAGCAGGTAAACAAGAAAATTAGGCTGGCGGCGGCAAGGAAGATGGTATCGGTTGATAACTCAAATTTCAGCGCTTGTTTCCAAAGAAGACGCATGGTTGCGAGAAGGCCTGGGCTGCCAGGTAATTCGAAAGTGGCAGCAGGTAGTGTTTTCCATTCATTCCAACCGACAATCGCTACTAGCACCAGGGCTAGAGGTAGGACGAGGCCGAAATTGACGAACCAAAAGGACAAGAATGGCATCGCAAACTCATCGACATTCTGAGTCCAGCCTGGATGCCATCCGAAGACCGATCTGGCGTGGAAGTTGTCTGTTATGAGCCAGACAAAACAGGTGGCTGGAACAAATGCGGCCGCAACCAGTCCGATTAGTGGGCGGCGCGATTCCGGCCGAGCAATAACCAACAAAATGACGACAAAATTAAGGGCGAGAAAAGTATGAATGTGGAAAAGGGGCATCGTCGCATAGAGAATATATTCGACCCAGTTTGGGAGGATCTCTCTTTTGACGCCCGCCTCTGAGCCATACTTGCCCCGCCAGTGGCAAAGTAAAGCCAGTCCGGCCGGAATGGCATAGAGCAATCCGCGTTGCGTGACAAACATCGTTAAAGGGATGCTCTTCCACGAGATATTCGCCGTATCTTGATAGGCAAGGAATTTCCATGTCTGGAAAAATTGATAGCCGGCCGCACCGCCATTAAACAAAAACCCAGCGATGCCGAAAGCGCCACTCCAGCGATAGAAAGCATAGAAAGTTGCGATCGAGGCAAGGAGACCGGTGGCGGCAAGTTGATGACGCAGGTCAAAACCCAGATTGGCAAACAAGGCATTAAACAAATCTATTCCGGCTGGATACCGAAGTTTGCTGAAAACATAAAGGGGACTATCTGGCCAAAGCTTTACTCCGTTGGCAAAGTTTCGAATGTAAGCGATGTGAAGGCCCAGATCGCCAAGGTTATGTGGCGATTGAATGCGCACGGCATCCCCATCGTAATAAAGAAGCCACAAGAAAGAACGGCAGGCGAACATCCCAAAGACGGCACCCAGCACCCAAAGCCAGATCGAGCCGTATCTGGTGAACTGGTTGGCTTTGTCCCCGCTCTTATCGCTCGCGACGGAGGCGGACGGGACGGAAATGAATGCCGTTACTCCGGCAACTGCGCCCGAGCACAGCGAAATAAGGGATATCGGTTCATTCAGACCATCAAAAACAATTCCGATTACGAGAGCAGCCAGAGAGGAGACGGCGACATAGACCAGACCGGAGGATAGTAGGCGCATCGGCAAATCAACTAATGCTTTCCGATAAAATTTGGCGTCTGACCAGGAAAGAATTTCTTAAACTCGGGCAGGCTAGCGCGGAAATACAGCTTCGAAGTATCCTGATAAGGTCGGATCGTTAACGCCTCAGTAAAGTAGCTGTCATGTAGCTTCGATTCGACCTCGGCGACCTTGTCCTCTTGGACAAGAAGAAAATCTGCATCCATCGTTGGAGGATAGCTGTCGTGCTCGTAGTAACCAATCCGAGGAAAATCGTCCAGGATCCATGGCAAAGGGTAAGGGCTGGCCCGAATAATATGTCCGGTGAGGTGATAATATTTGGGATCGGCATGGGCTAGCTCAAGCAGCGGCGTGGTCAGTCTGTAAATGTCATTGTAGGTTTGAACGTAAACATAAGGCTCGGACGAGAAGAAATCGGCAATGTTTGCTATTCGCCCTTTTTCTGAATTCCAACTAAAATCGACAAACGTGCTACAGCGAAAATAGTTGAGCGAGATGGCCCATGCAAGCGATCCCGTTAATATCAAAGCGGCGATCGCCAGCGAAGTGGTCAACCATCTCTTTGGCACGATCAAAATGAAGCTGCCAAAGATAAATAAGAGAGGCCAAATAATGCTGATGATGCACCAGGGGGTTTTGTAGTGAACAATGCTGTAGGCGAGAAAGATGCCAAACCCAGTTATGGCAAGGTAGCGCAGGCTAATATTGCGGAATGATTGGCAAAATCCGCATAGCACCAGACCGACGCAGGCCGGCCATTCATAGCGCGCGATAAGAGTAAGCCAATAATAGAACGGCTTTTCGTGACCATTGCCATTGTGACCGGTCTTAAACCAGGCGTGAAACGTCTGGTACAAACCTTTAATGCCACTCCAATGGAAGAAGGTTCCGGAATAGAAAAAGATGATCGCGGCGATCCCAACGAGGCAGACTATCGCGAGATCGAGACCGGTCCACTGCTGCTTTACTGGCCCGTTATCAACTACTGGAGTAATTGCCAGGCTTTCGCGGCATTCAATCAAAGGGTCACGAAGCCGCGTCAGTTTCTCCTCTGGCCAAAAACTTAGAACGAATCCGACGAGATGGCGAAGTTGCTTAGGCAGCCAAGCTGAAAGCGCAAGGACGGGGACTGCAATCGCCGCGCAGCCAAGGTGGATGATATAGGTTTCCTTGGCCAGAATCATCCCGGCTATTCCGATGCCGGTGTACCACAGGTAGTCAACGGTGCCGTGCAGCCAAAGCCCGAGCAATCCGAGCATGAACATCATGGAAAACAGCAAGAGCCAGACTTCATGAATCGAGTAGCGCCCGTAAAAGATGAACCCAGGCGACACCGCCATGGCGAGCGCGGCCAAACGGGCAACGTCCCGGGGCAAGACGCGATCGAACCTCATTACCAACCAGACGGAAGCAACACTGACTAGCACGACGGGGAGTCGAAGCGCCCATAGATTTCGGCCGAGTAGGTTCTGAGATAGAAGAAGAACGTAGAAATGAAGCGGCCCGTGATAGTTCGTGGGATCATATTTGTAGAAGCCGTTCTTAAGCATTTGATCAACAAACCAGCCGTTAATTCCTTCGTCGAAGTGTGGCGGTTTGATTCCGAGCAGGAAAAACCGAAGCGCGGTCGCAAGCAGCAGGATTGTCCAAAACATCCAGTCGCTTTCGAGCGCGCGAAGAAGACGCGGCGCCAAGCTATCCTGGGTCGAGAAAAAATCCGCTCGCGCCTCTTTACCAGCGCTGCTAGTACGCGCAGGGATGCGCATTTTAGTGACCGGCGGCTGTGGTTTCATTGGGAGCAACTTTATTCGCTACATTCTGGAACATTACAAGCCGGCTTACGTAACCAACGTCGATGTGCTTACCTATGCCGGCAATCTGGCGAATCTTGCGGGCGTGGCAGAGGAGCATGGCGATCGCTACGAATTCTTCAAAGCGGATATCGCGAATGCCGATCAAATGGATGCCTTGATGACCGAACATCAATTCTACGCCGTTATTAATTTCGCGGCCGAATCGCACGTCGATCGCAGCATCAATTCGCCTCAAAATTTCATTCACACCAACGTGATCGGCACCAGTATGTTGCTCGATGCGGCGCGACTACATGGCGTTCAGCGTTTCGTTCAAATCTCGACGGACGAAGTGTATGGCTCACTCGGCCCGACTGGAAAATTTACCGAACAGTCACCGCTCGAACCAAGTTCGCCCTACTCGGCGAGTAAAGCCGGCGCCGACCTCCTGGCGCTGGCTTGTTTCAAAACCTTTGGCCAGGACGTCGTCGTTACGCGTTGCTCGAACAATTACGGGCCGTATCAGTTCCCCGAAAAACTAATACCCCTCATGATCATCAAGGCGCTCCGCAATGAATCGCTCCCGGTGTATGGCGATGGAATGAACGTGCGCGATTGGATTCACGTCCGTGATCACTGCGCCGGGGTCGTCGCTGCTTTGTTCGAAGGAAAAGCTGGTGCGGTCTATAATTTCGGCGGTGATAGCGAATTGCCGAACCTTGAAGTGGTTAAGTTCATCTTGGATAAGCTCGGCAAACCACACAGCCTGGTCTCCTTCGTCACTGATCGGCTCGGGCATGATCGGCGTTATGCAATTGATTCCGGCTTCGCCAAACGCGAGCTGAACTGGCACCCCCGCCGCAATGCTCGGGATGGAATCGCGGAAACGATCGACTGGTATCTTCAAAACCAAGAGTGGTGGCAGGAATTGCTGGAGCGCGCCGGTCGATATTGAAAAAGGGCATCTCGGGGTGGCTGGCACTAAATGCGGATCATAATTATTGGGGCGGGTGGGCGATTGGGTGCCGCGCTCGCGCGGGAGTATGCAACTACATTCGACGTTCGTGCCTACACGCATGCCGACGTTGATCTTACTGACTTGGATCGTATTCGCGAATTACTCCGCCCGTTAGATTTTGATTTGCTGGTCAATTCGGCCGCGCTCACCAATGTCGACTATTGCGAAGACCACCGCGACGAAGCTTTCATGATTAATACGGAAGCGCCCCGGGTATTGGCGGGATTATGCCATGAGAAGAATGCGAAGCTGATTCAGATTAGTACAGATTATGTCTTCGACGGTAAGGCGCGCATTCCATATCAGGAGGAGGACGAGGCGACTCCCCTGAGTGTTTACGGTGAATCAAAGCGCGAAGGCGAGCTCCGGGTTCTGGGGGCTTCGGAACGACATCTGGTCGCGCGCATTTCATGGGTCTTTGGCCCGGATCGGCCGAGCTTCGTTGACCAAGTTATTCAACGTGCCCGACAGACGAGTCATGTTGCGGCCGTAACGGACAAATTCTCCACGCCGACCTATACCTTGGATTTGGCTTGGTGGCTTCGAGCGGCTTGGGAAAAACATCTGAGCGGTTTGCTACATCTGACCAACGCTGGTGAGTGCAGCTGGCAACAATACGCGCAGTATGCAATTGACTGTTGCCATCAGCACGGTCTGGCTTTACAGGCGAAACGGGTGGAGGAGTTAAAGTTGAGCGACATGAAAAACCTCATCGCGCAACGGCCGGTCTATAGCGTCTTGTCGACCGCGACCTTCAGCCATCGAACTGGAGTGGAGCCGAGAAATTGGCGCGAAGCAGTCGCTGAATATATTAAAACGCATGTGATCAAAAGATGAAAACTAAGATACTGGAACTTATCGCGATTTTGGTGGCGCTTGCATTAGCGAATACCTGCCGCGCTGGCCTTAAATGGGAACAAACGCAGATCGAACTCCACCCTGAGCCCGGCGCCGCCACTGCGGTCGGGACCTTCAAGTACAAGAATACAGGAGATACACTAATTCATTTCAAATCCATCACGACCTCATGCGGTTGCACCACCGCCGCGCGAAAGAAGGATGACGTCGCACCGGGTGAGGCCGGAGAAATCACAGCAACGTTCAAGGTTGGCGCGAGCACGGGCGTGCAGCAGAAAACGGTTCGAGTCGAGACGGATGATGCCGCCGCCCCGGTGACCGTTCTTGCGTTGCGAGCGGTCATCCCGCAAATGCTTGAGCTGCGTCCCAGCTTCGTTTATTGGGAAAACAGCGAACCAGCCAAGCCGAAGACGATTATAGTCAAGGCGGCGAAGGAACTACATGCAACAAGCTTAAAGGTGACTAGTTCAAGTAATGACTTTGTCACTTCGGTCAGTTCGGCTGCACAAAATGAATTTAAAATCGAAGTGCAGCCGCACGATACTGCGCATTCGGCTTCGGCCGTCTTGACCGTTCAGCCAGATAGCGGCGGTAAGCCGGTTTACGCGACGGCACGAGTAGTTAACCCGACAATTAGCGCCCAATAGTGGTGCGCAGGGGCTTAATACGAGAGATCTTGGTCTTTTGCCGGCGCTGGGCCAGGCCTTCTATTTTCGCGATCGAATCTCGTGGAGGAAACCGGCCAGGCAAGACGAGATCACAGTTTCGCAGGCGCGGAGTCTGACCGGCACTGTGATGTGGCTCGATGCTCGGCCAGACGGCGAATTTGCTGCCGGCCACATCCCTGGCGCCAAACTACTCAATGCCGAACATTGGGATGATTTGCTTCCGGAAGTATTGAACGCTTGGACACCAGGTCAAAAGGTGATCGTCTATTGCAGCAAACAGAGTTGCGACGCAAGTCATGAAGTAGCACGGCGCCTGCGCGACGAGGCAAATCTGAAAAACGTGTTCGTCCTGGAAGGCGGGTGGGAAGCCTGGCAGGAATCGGCCAAATGATCGATTTCGCTACCTGGGCGGCTCGCTTACTTCGTCTCGTTATCGGCCTCACGTTTGTTTATGCGGGTGTAGTGAAGGCGTTATCGCCGATTCGGTTCACGAATGATATCCACAACTATCGTCTTCTACCGTGGTCCATGGCTGTCGCCCTTGCTTT
>QHNU01000211.1 GCA_003218525.1 Verrucomicrobiota bacterium | reverse complement strand
TAAGATGACGCCGGCCGAGTGAATTTTTTCGATCGGGCGAAGCAGTCGGCTTATTTAGGCTTACTTGGAGCCTTGCAATCGCACGATCTCCCGCAAGTGCACTCCTTGTTATCGTTCATCGGGCAGTTCTTGCCGCTCTTTTTGCAACCCGCCGGCTTGTCCACCGCAAAAGCGACCGTGCACATCATTGCAACGAGGATCGAGAACAGGATTTTGCCGTAATTTTTCATAGAATTAGTTTCGTCCCGAGAGCCGAGGGCGCTAGTAAAAACCGAGCATATAGAATCCTGCTTCCTTTCCACCGCAAGCGTGACACGGTGACAGTCCCTCTCGAAAACGGCCGACAAAACGCGCTCGATTATGCTCGACAACGCATGGGCTACGGGCGGTATGACCTTCAGGTGCTCAACGAGAGTTGGACGTTGTCGAGACGATCACGAATGAGGATTTGAAGCCGGTTATCTAGCTCGAAGCCAGAAGGGTATCTCAAGGTAGTGTCCGAACAACACCGCTTCTAGCCATCCCCGCGCGTGCGTGTGGAATAGGTTGGCCGATCGGGTGGCATGTCTGTCGGAACCTCTAATCAATTTTCGCGATCAGTGGCACTGCGAGTTATCTAGCCGCCTCGGCAGAATAGCTGGCCGGATCCTGATGATAGAACGCCGCGAGTTGCGCATACAACGCGGGCTGCTTCGCGCGCATGGCACGCGGACGCTCGAAGAAGGCCTCCGTCACCACCGCAAAAAACTCCGCGGGATTCGTCGCGCCGTAAGAATCGAGGAGACTGGGCGTTCCCGTCTTGTCTGCTTTCCGCAATGCTTCGAATTCCCGACTCATCACTCGCGCCCAGGCCAGGTACTCTGCGCCAGTGGAGAGCGGAGGCGCGCCGTCTGTGCGCGAGTCCTCGAAGTCGAGTTGATGCGCGAACTCGTGCAGCACCAGATTTCTGCCGTCGGCCGGATCGGCGGCGCCGCGTTTGACTTCGTCCCATGCGAGCACGAGCGATCCCATTCGCCGGCCGGTATGACCAAGACGACCTTCTTCGCCTTGCTCCCAAATGTTGTCACCGAGGTAGCGGTCCTCGTGCGCGATGTAAGCTGAGGGATAAACAAGAATTGAAGTCAGCTCAGGGTAGTAATCCGTCTCGCGATGGAGGAGAAGCAGGCACGCTTGCGCGGCAATAGTGACGCGAATCTCATCGGTGAGTTCGAGTCCACCGCAGCCTTCAAAATGCTTTTCGGCCAGCAAAACCTGAACGTGACCAAGAAGCTCGGATTGATCCGAGGATGGGAGGCGGCGGAAGATAGGAAGATTGCGATTAAGGATGGACTTCCATGCGGCTGGAAAAGATCGCGCCCGCAGACGATCGCGCCGGCGACGTTTTAGAAAAGTGAAGATCATGCGCGCATGGTCAGATTGATTATTGCTTTCAATCATCCTGCTGGAAAAGTGAACTGGGAAACAGCCGTTAGATAACTCGGCTGCTCGGCATCACCTTACGGGTGGGTCACGCTGCCAAATCGGTAACAGCCGAAGGAGGTCCATCCTTTTTGCCCCCTATCTCCGAGCCCGCGGCCTGTTTCTCCGTGCCGCGCGCGCGTGTGGAATGAGTCGGGACCGCGCCAGACGATTGGCTGAAGCCTGAAGCCTGAGCGCTGATCGGAGAGCGGGCGAAATTTTTCCTCCCATCGAGTTTTCGGCCGCACACTGGTGTAAGAATAGCTGTCTGGTTGGGGACATTCGCGCTGCAGACAGCGGCGCGTTTGAACCTATGTTAACGAACCGCGTACAAATTTCGACATTCTCGTAGCCGCCGTGGTGGATGTTGTGCCGCTCACCACGTTGCCTTGTTGTTCAATACGGTCGGCCCGATATTCGTCGCGATGAAATCCTCTTTTGCGCGCATTCTGCTGTTGGTCCAGGCGTTGCCGGCATGTGCGTTTGCGGCGAACTCGGTCGTGAACTTGTCTCATTACGATTTCGTGCGCCCCGATTTCGTGGGAATGAAAAACGAAGGGGTAGTGGGCGTCATTCACGAAGCCACCTATCCACGTTTCGAGCGTGACGCGAAATACTATGATCGGGAAGTAGCTGCTCTGGAAGCGGGAGTATTCTGGGGAGCGTATCACTTCGCCGACGCAACGGATCCCGTTCGCCAAGCCGACCATTTTCTCAGTGTGGTCGCGGCGGCACGGCCACCAATTCGCCTGGATGACCCGGAGAAACGCCGGCACGGTGTGTTGCTCGTGCTCGACTTCGAGAAGAACAACCATTATCGAGGCGGCACGATGACTGTCGCTCAATCCGTCGCGTTCGTTCAGCGAATCAAAGAACGCACCGGAAAATATCCCGGCCTTTACTGCAGCGAATACCGACTACGGCAGATGTTGTACGGGCCAGGGGCGAATGCGACGCACCGGTCGATCTTGACGAATTGCTGGCTCTGGATCGCGAATTACCATCGCGAACCGCGAAACACTGCGCCCTGGAGCGAGTGGCACCTCTGGCAGTACACCGGGGACGGCAAGTGCGATTTGCTTCCGCGCGGCAGTTTTCCGAAGAGTGTGGCCAACATGCGCAAGGCCGAGCGCAACATTTTCCGTGGTGACAACACTGCGTTACAAACATTCTGGCGGGCGAACGCGTGGTATCCCGGCGGATAATTGTCGCTGTTACGGCCCGTGAGTTTTATCGCGCTGAATCCCGCGTTAGGTCGTGAGATAAGCCGCAAAACTTCCAAGCCAATGTCCCCCTTCGTAGTGCTCACCCGTCACAGCCGCTAAACCGAAAACCTTATCGGCGCTGATTGGGTGAGGACTGGCGCATCGAATATGCGCATTTGCACTTCGGTGCGTTATCTATGCAACGGGGCTCGGATTGTGCTCATCGATGAAGGCGGATCATGGTGCTACATCGACTGCCTCTGACGCTGCTAAAAAATGCGGCGGGAACCTTTTGTCGCGAAATGTCGCAACGGCTTGAACCATTGTTCCGAGCTGCCGAAAAAACGCCAGACTCACGATATTATCTTAGCGCGCGTGGTGAGCGCTCGGTTGGCCCATTCCCGATGACTGAGGTAAAATGGATGATTCGGTGCCGTCATTTTCCACCCGATGTGCTGATTCGCCCCGAAAACGAATCGTTATGGGTTTCTTACCGGCATCACACGTCGCAGGCGATTGTAGGCCGTGCGCTCAGCGGCATCGTTACTCAGGTTCGCCGCATCCAAGTCTATGTAAGCGCGTGGCGGAGTAAGTCGGCGGAGACGTTACCGAACTCCTAAACGGCTGATGATGGGGGGTTCGTCGATCTCCCAAAGCGCTCTTGATACTTTTTGTCATGTCGAGCAAATGTGCCAGTCCGGCTCGGACCGAGACATCTGTAACTATCATTTCCGATAAACAATAAGAGATTCCTCGCTTCGGTCGGAATGACAGATACGTTCGCGTCCTAGTGGGATCGCAAGTTTTCCCGCGTCCAAAACGCAGCTCTACTGATACTGAGACGTCAAGCTTTCCGAACGCGTTCTTGGGCCAGATCTGTGCACCGGATCAGACGTGAGGAAAGCGGATCCTTAGCTTGTAACAAAGGAAGAGCACCAGGATTGCGCCGAGGGTGGAAAAAATCAGTCCGGCGGGGTGAAAGCGGGCGTTGGTAGGCCGCGAAAACATATGCGTGACCGCTCCGCCAAGAATCGAGCCGATGATTCCGAGAATGATCGTCCAGAAAATGGTCATATGAACGTGCATAACCGTTTTCGCGATCGCGCCGGCAATGAGACCAACAAGAATGTACCAGATTAGGTGAAGCATAGTTCTCCTTCGTTTCCCTTTGGATCTGGCAGGTGTTAGCAGGCGCCATGAAAAATGGCGAGACTTTTCCGGCATGTTGAAACTGGTCGGTTCCAGCTAAGATTAGTTCATGCACAGAGCGGATCATTCCCGGTTCCAGCATTCCCACAATTTTGTGCACGATTTTTCTCGAGGCGAACGGCGGACTCGGATCGTGATCGCCATTACCGGCACCATGATGGTGTTGGAGGTTACGGTTGGCCTCCTCTCACACTCGATGGCACTACTCGCAGACGGGTGGCACATGAGTACGCATGTGACCGCTTTCTTGATCACTGCCGCTGCCTATTATTTTACCAAACGCCACGCTTCCGATCTGCGCTTCAGTTTCGGCACAGGAAAGATTGGCGTCCTCGGTGGTTTCGCCAGTGCCGTCGTGCTCTCGGTGGTCGCGCTCCTGATGGCTGGCGAATCTGTGCACCGGATCTTTGTGCCACTATCGATTCATTTCAATGAAGCGATCGGCATCGCCTGTTTAGGTTTGGTCGCGAACTTAGGTTGCGCGATTTTGCTGAAAGACGATCACACGCATGCGAATGGACATCATCATCATCATCACCACCACCGCGATCTCAACCTACGTGCCGCCTATCTGCATGTCCTGGCGGACGCTTTCACTTCGGTGCTCGCGATCGTCGCGCTGACTTCGGGAAAGTTTTTCGGCTGGACCTGGCTCGATCCGGTGGTCGGAATTGTTGGCAGTGCTGTCGTGTTTTCCTGGGCCTATAGTCTTTTGCGCGATACCAGCGGTATTCTGCTGGATCGCACCCCGACGTCATCCGATTTACCTGGCGAAATTCGCAAAGCAATCGAGAGCGATGGCGATTCAGTCGTAACTGACTTGCATGTGTGGCAGGTGGGAGCAGGAAAATTTGCAGCCATCGTGTCGCTGGTAGCGCACGAGACTAAATCTTGTGAAAGCTACCGAGAACGATTGCGTGAACACGAAGAGCTCGTCCACGTCACGATCGAAACGCATACTTGCCCGGAGCCGCACATCTTCTCGGTTCCAGCGATTTCTAGATGATCGCGTCAGCTGGGACGCGGTCGGGCAACCACCAATCCAGCGAGGAGAAATGTAACGGCCGCCGAGAGGAGGCAGAATCGACAAAAGGCGTGTAGAATGAGTGCCTGGACAGCCAGGAGCCAGAGCGTCACTGCAAACATTAGTCCCACCGTCAAAGAAAATAAATTTCGAGCCCGATTGTAACCGAAAGCGGCGAACGTGGCGAAGCTGAACACAGTGAAGTAGGCCAAGGCTCCAAACAGTGCGATCGGAATTCCGCCGAGGCGCGCGTAAGAGCTCCCGAGAACTCGGAAACAATCCGGGGATCCGCCACACACCAGTGTCTCTCCAGTTAAAGCCTGAACAGACAGATAAATGGCGTCGGCCAGGCCAATGAGCGCGATAACTGCCGCAACTGCGTACAAAATGACCGAGCCGCGGGGGGAGAAAGTATTTGCGGCTGTCGCAGCGGAAGCGCTTCGTCTGGAATTCATACTACGGAGTTACGGCAGGTTTAATTGCTGCATCGACTGTTGCTCGCAAGGCGGAAGGATGGAGAGCAGCAGAAGGAATAGGTTGGTCGTTAATAAAAATGGAAGGCGTCGTCTTAACCCCAAGAGCACTGGCGCGCTTCTCGTCGTCGGCGATCCGTCCTTTGACTTTGTCGCTATCCCGATCTCTTTCAAAGCGGGCTAAATCGAGCCCGAGCGTTCCGGCATAGGCGCTGAACAGAACGCGCGCATCGGCAGCTCTGCTCCAGGTTGACTGCTCTTTGTAAAGTAGATCGTGCATTTCCCAGAATCTCCCTTGCAGACCGGCAGCTTCCGCCGCGCAAGCAGCGTCGCGCGCATGCGGATGGTTATTGAGAGGAAAGTTGCGAAAGGTCATTCGCAACCGCGGACGATAATCATGTTCAAGCTGATTGAGAGGAGCAGCCAGGCTACCGCAAGGAGGACATTCATAATCACCGAACTCTTCCAGGGTCACCGGCGCGTCGGCAGGTCCTCGAATGTGCCCGCCTTCCGTTCCCTCTCGCAAAGAGACTTGTTTCGGCGCGCTCGGCTCTGGCAGCCGCTTTGCGTGGTAAAGGACGGCGCCACCCGTGATAGAAAGCAGCGCGACGAGAGTGACGATGACAAACGGCAGGTATCGTTTCATCAACTCAATAGCATACAGGCACCGCAGTTAATTGGCTAAACCAACCTGCGTCGGCTCGACAACGGCGACTACGTGGATTTAGTGCGGCGAGTGCTTGGGCTTGGGAGTGGGTGTCGGTGTAGGAGGTGGCGCCGGCGCGCATACGTTATTACCGGCGATAGTATATGTGGCCGTGGGATAGGCATTGTCCGTCTGCGCCTTGACAAAGGTGTGGTCGATCAACTGAGTTGACCGCTCGAAGGTCGTGTTGTCAGCAAACGTTCGACCATTGACTGCGCCGAGCAGATCACCTGGTCGCGGGTTTCCTACCGCAGCTTTGGGGACAAAGATCGCGATAGTCCCGTCGGACTTGTAATTACTCGCTGCATCAGCCGGACCAACCTTCGTCTCCTGCGGGACTCCAAGAACCAAACCGACCACAGCCGTCGCAATAGTTCCGTACTCGAACGTAGGCGTACTGGAGGAGTCGGTAGTCATCCCGACATAGAACTGCTGGCCAGGCGAAGCGAAACTGTCCCAAACCATTCTCCATCGGCTGTTCGGCGGCAGGCCGGCACTGAGGTCGCTCACCTTCATCCTAAACATTAGTTCATTGGCGCCATTCAGGTACGGCTCAGCCACGGCCTCATAGTCGATCAGCAATTGCGGCACCTGGCCCGCGCCTGCTGCGGCGGCCTCGGGATGGGTTGGATCGTTTTGGTGAATAATGACTCCGTTGCAGGTGTCCCCAATGTATGGTGCCGAGATTTCATTGTTCGGTGCCGACGATCCAATCCGATTCGTGGCGACTACTTTATAA
>QHNU01000210.1 GCA_003218525.1 Verrucomicrobiota bacterium | reverse complement strand
ATTCATGCGAGACATTTGCGACGAAATCCCGGCGAATTTCGTCGGCCTGTTTCAGCCGCGAGATATCCTGAAACAAGGCAACTACTCCACTTGCTGGGTGACCGTTGTTTACAATCGGAATGGCGGTGAGCTGAAGATATTTTCTTTTATCCGGTGCGCTCACTTCCACTGCCCGCGGCTCCGCGGCTTTAAGCGCATCGCCGATCGGCTCGAGCACATCAACATCGCGCACGATGTCGAGCAGGGGTGTCCCGGGCGCGACCGAGCGGCGGCCGTAAAGATTCTCAAACGCCGGATTACAAAAAGTAATGTGGCGTCCGGAATCGACCACGAGCAAACCATCGGTTAAAGCGGCAAACACGGCCCGCATTTGGGCCGCGTCCCGTGAAACCTGGCGATCGAGCTGCTGCTGGCGGGTAAGCAGCTGCTCGAAGGCCACTCCGACCCGCCGAACCCGACCGCCGCCGGTTAATAAAAACGTACGCGGCTGTCCGCCGTGCGCGATTGTCCCAAGCAGCCGTTCAAGCTCGCGCCAGGGCAAGATCCAGAGTCGGGTGACTAACAGGGCCGCGGCGAGAACGAGCAGGATCGCAGCGATCCACCATGCATGCACGATTATGAATCCCGCAGCCGATAGCCAAAACCGCGCACCGTTTCGATGGCGTCGCCGGCTTTGCCAAGTTTTTCGCGTAATCGGCGCACATGAGTGTCAACCGTCCGCGTATCGATCAGGCTCTCATAACCCCATACGTCGCTCAGCAAACGATCTCGTTGCTGCACTCGGCCACGCCTTTGCACCAATGTTCGCAGTAATTTGAACTCCAGCCCGGTGAGGTGAATGACTTTGCCATTGACCGAAACGTGATGACGCACTCCATCGATCGTGATTGGACCGGCGACCAACGATTGCGCGTCGGTCGGCGTTTCGCCTCGGCGCAAAATAGCCTGGGCACGAAGGACAATTTCCCGGGGCGAAAAGGGCTTCGAAACGTAATCGTCGGCGCCCAGCTCCAATCCAACAATACGATCAATTTCTTCCGCTTTGGCCGTGAGCATCAAGATCGGAATATGTCGCGTGAGAGAGTCAGACTTGAGAATTTTACAAACTTCAACTCCAGGCATTTTCGGGAGCATTAGATCGAGCACGACCAGGGCGGGGGATTCCTCGCGCGCCCGACGCAAGCCGGTCGCGCCGTCAGTCGCGGCGATAACGTTAAAACCAGTGGCGCGCCTGAAGGCGCGGGTAAGCATTTCGACCACGTCCTCTTCGTCTTCGACGACAAGAACTTTCTTACCAGGAGCCGTAGTCATGACCTGCTCCCCGCAGTAGACCTTACTGCAATTGTGTCGGCAAGCCTTCTGGTTTAGCGCCTATTTTTTCGTTGAGGGCAAGGGTAAACTCTTGCAGGCTCGACACAATCTGGGGCGCTTTTGTCAGGACGGCAGAGGCGAGTTTTTCCGCGTAATCGGGTCGGCGCTGCGACATCTCCGCCAGAGCCATCATGACGGCCAGGGCGTTGTTTACCGAATGTTTGATCTCGCTGTATTTCGATTGCAGCTGCGCCAGTTCGTCCCGGGGAATGCTCGTGTTATCAGTCATGAGGCGTCGATTTCAGTAGAGAAAAGCAAGCCCTGTGCTTGACTAAAAGGTTCGACATCCGTCGTCCGAATGCCTGCGCAAGTTATCAAGATCATTGGTGCGCGCCAGCACAATCTCAAGAATCTCAAAGTTGAGATTCCGCGAGAGAAACTGGTCGTAATCACCGGGCTGAGCGGGTCCGGGAAATCATCCCTCGCTTTCGATACTCTTTATGCCGAAGGGCAGCGCCGCTACGTGGAAAGCCTGTCGGCGTACGCCCGTCAATTCCTGGATCAAATGTAAAAACCGGACGTCGATTTCATTGAAGGCTTGTCGCCGGCGATTGCCATTGAACAACGGAGCGCCGGCGCCAATCCTCGCTCAACCATCGCGACCACGACTGAGATTTACGACTATCTGCGTGTGCTCTTTTCGTCCGTCGGTCAGCCGCATGATCCGGCCACCGGCCGGCCCCTTCAGCGCCAAACCCCGCAGCAGATTGTCGATCGGATCCTGGCATACGCGCTGGAAACGAAAATCGTTGTCCTGGCTCCGCTCATCGAAGCTGAATCGGGCGAGTTTCGGGATGTCATTGAAAAATTGCGCCGCGAAGGTTTCGTCCGGGCGCGCATTGATGGCGAGATCATTGAGCTTGGTCGACCGGAACCCCTTCGGCTCAAGAAATCGCCTCGTCATCCGCGATGGTGTGCGGGTGCGCCTGGCGGATTCGGTTGATACCGCTCTGAAGTGGGGCGGCAATGAATTGATCGTTTTGCGCAGTGATAGTCGGGAGCAATGGTCGACGGAGCGTTTTTCAACCAACTACGCAACCTCCGACAGCAATTTCTCGCTGGGTGAGCTCTCACCGAAGCATTTTTCCTTTAATAGCCATCTCGGTGCCTGTCCGGCATGTCATGGCCTTGGCACCCAGCTTGTGGTCGACCCAGAGCTGGTTATCCCGGAGCCTGAAAAATCGATTGCGGCGGGTGCAATCATTCCTTGGCGCCGCGGACCGAAGCGGATGCAGGCCTATTACCGAAAGTTGCAGGGCGCGTTGGTGAAACATTTTCGGATCAACGAAGACGCGCCGTTCAGCGATTTGCCGGACAACTTCAAGAACGCCCTTTATTTCGGAACCGGCGAAACTCCGATTGAGATGAATTTCAGCGCGAATGGCCGGAAGGAGAAGCTGACGAAGCCATTTGAGGGAATCGTGCCGCAGATGCAGCGCCTCTATGCGGAGACCGAAAGTGAGTTTACCCGCAACCGTATTCGATCTTTTATGACGCGCGAGCCATGCCAGGTCTGCAGTGGCGCGCGGCTACGTCCGGAGATTCTGGCCGTCACGATCCGCGACCAATCGGATCGTGAGTTGAACATTTATCAATTTTCCAAACTCACGATTGGTGCGGCGGCGGATTTCATTTCCCGAATCGCGCTTACGGCCCAGCAAAGACAAATCGCGGTGGAAGTGATGCGGGAAATCGAATCGCGGCTTCAGTTCCTACTCGAAGTCGGTCTCGGCTATCTCACGCTCGATCGGGAGAGCGGCACCCTGAGTGGCGGCGAAGCGCAGCGAATTCGCTTGGCCACACAGATTGGTTCTGGGCTGGCTGGCGTTCTTTACGTCCTGGATGAGCCGAGTATCGGACTGCATCATCGGGACAACGCGCGCTTGCTTGGCACCCTCGGACGGCTGCGCGATTTAGGAAATTCCGTCATTGTGGTCGAGCATGACGAAGAGACGATCCGGGCCGCCGATCACATCATTGATCTCGGCCCAGGCGCAGGTCCGCGCGGCGGCGAAATTGTGGCGCAAGGAACCGTTGCCGACATTTTAGGCGCGAAGAATTCGGCGACGGCTGATTACCTCTCCGGGCGGGCAAAAATCCAGGTACCGCGTCAGCGGATCGAGCCAACAGCGCAGAATGGGTCGGGCTGGCTGATCGTGGTCAGCGCGTCCGAAAATAATTTGAAACACATAACCGTGTCGTTTCCACTTGGCTGTTTCACCTGCGTGACCGGTGTTTCTGGCAGCGGAAAATCCACCCTGGTTGATGACATTTTGCGGCGCGCATTGTTCCGCCATTTCTACAATTCGAAGGAAAGACCGGGTGCATTCCGCAGCCTGCGTGGTGTCGAACAAATCGACAAAGCGATCGTCATCGACCAGAGCGCCATCGGGCGCACGCCGCGCTCGAACCCGATCACTTACACGGGCGCATTCACACCAATCCGCGAACTCTTCGCGCAACTGCCGGCCGCACGAGTGCGCGGCTACGATGCTGGCCGTTTCAGTTTCAATGTCAAAGGCGGCCGGTGCGAAAATTGCGAGGGTGGCGGCCTCATCAAAATCGAGATGCATTTCCTGCCCGACGTCTACGTCGAGTGCGAAGTCTGCCATGGTCGCCGCTACAACCGGGAGACGCTCGAGATCACCTACAAAGGCAAAAACATCGCGGATGTGCTTGATATGAGTGTCGATGAAGCGGCGCGTTTTTTCCGGAACGTGCCGAGCGTGTCGGACAAATTAAACGCACTGCTCGATGTCGGGCTTGGATATTTGAGGCTGGGCCAAGCCGGGACGACGCTATCCGGTGGCGAAGCGCAACGGGTCAAGCTCGCGACCGAGCTTGCGAAAAAAGCGACCGGGCGCACTTTCTATATTCTCGATGAACCAACGACCGGTCTGCATTTTGCCGACATCGAGAAGTTGCTGCAGGTGCTGATGAAGTTGCGCGATGCCGGCAATACTCTTGTGGTGATTGAACACAACCTGGAAATGATCAAGTGTGCGGATTGGGTGATCGATCTCGGGCCAGAAGGCGGCGAAGGTGGCGGCGCCATCATCGGCGCTGGACCGCCGGAAAAAATTGCCGATTTTCCGAATAGCTATACCGGCAAGTTCTTACGGCCTTTGTTACGGTGAGAAAAAGGAACCTCCACCACGTCTTAGCGGTGATGATATGCGTCGCGTCGTCGCTAATCGATGCGCATATCTTCGCTTCGCCCGAAATCAATGATGCTGCGCGCGCGATCGATGATGGAGTTCCGGAAGTGGCGGTGGCGCGATTGCAGAGATTGGTCGACGCACTGCCGAAGGAGCAAGCGCGAGATGCAAAAGAGAAATTGGCCGAAGCATTGATCGCGGCGAAACGTCCGGCGGATGCATTACACATTTTGGATGATCCGACCTTGCGCGATTCCGCGAGCGCGAGATTTTTTCGCGCGCAAGCATTGGTTGAACTGAATCGGTTTGAGGATGCTCTGGCGCTTTATCGTCAGGTGGCAGCCAGTCCCGGTCCGCAGCAGAGGCCGGCTGCGTTTGGGACGGCGGAAATGCTTCGCGCTCTCGGCCGGATGGACGAAGCGATTCGTCAGTACCGGACACTAGAAACCGATTCTCGATTTGGTGTTTCAGCTCGGTTGCGAGGCGCGGAGATTCTTATCGCCAAGGGGGAGAGTGCGTTGGCGAAACGCGCGTTGGACCAAGCTCAAGCAAAAACCACACCGGATAAACGGCAAAAACGCTTATTACGCGGCTGGCTGGAGCTGCTGAATCAGCAACCAGAAAAGGCAATCAGGCTGCTCGATTCGCTGGTGAAAAAACCTGAAGGCGCCTCGCATGAAACGGCGATGGCGGCACTCTTCGCGATCGCAGACGCGCATTTGCAAATGAACGCTCCGGAATCGGGCGACGATTATCTGGAGGATTTTATCGAACGATATCCGAATGACGTCGAATTGCCGCGGGTGTTTGCGAAGCTTGATCAGCTCTATCGGAGCGAACGACGGCCGCCGCGACATGAGTTGGAAAAATGGTCGCGTGACTTGGCGCAACCGCGCCGTGGATTGGCGCGCTGGTATCTGGCGCAGAGCGACTGGCAGGCCGGTCGCCGAGAAGGGGCCGTCCGGCTGTTCGAGGAGATCCGAAAGGCGATGCATCCGGCGCTTGCGCCAGCCATGTTACAATACGCGCAGCTGCTGCTCGACACTGGCAAACCCGAGGAAGCACTGACGGTCTTGCGGGAAGTAGAGAGCTATCGAGTCGATGCGAAAACGAGCCAGCAAATCAACTTCGAAATTGGTCGCGCCCTTTACGCGTGTGGACAATTTTCGGAAGCAAGCGGGCGTTTCGAGCACTTAGCAGCGGGGGCGCCGGAATTCACCCACCTGGCATTACTTAATGCGTCTCTCGGCTGGTTGCGTGCGAACGATCAACACCGGCTCGATTTCGATACGAAGGAACTAGCCACGACCGGGGACACCGGAGCGGAGGCGGAACTTCTGTCGGAGAAAGGTTTGGCGGCCGCGCGACGGAACGATAAAAACGCAGCGTCCATGCTCGAGGATTTTCTGCGTCGATTTCCGAGCCATTCCGGTGCCGCAGCCGCTCATCTCGCTCTCGCCGAAATCGCATATCACTCCGCACCGCCAAAGCTGGATCAGGCGGCGAAAAGTCTGGCTGCTGCCCGCGCGGCCAACCCGAGCGAAACCGTTGCCGAAGATGCTGATTACTTCGCAATTTGGTTAGCTGATGCGGCTGGGGCCGACAGCGATCGGGTGATCGCGGCCGCGAGCGATTTTTTGCGAGCGCATCCCAAATCTGATCTTGCTAAGGACATACGCCTGAAACTGGCAGAAACGCATTTTCGCCAGCAAGATTTCGCCAATGCGCAGACGCAGTTCGAGTTGCTCGCGCAGGAAACTGGAGCGTCGCCATTGACTGAAAAAGCGCTGTTTTTGGCAGCGCAATCGGCCACGGCGACGATGACGAGCCGGTCGTCAGATCGGGCCCTGGAGCTGTTAGCTCAAGTCGTAAAATTGAATGGTGAATTCCGGTGGGCGGCGCGGAATGAACAAGCAGCGATCGAGCGACGTCTGGGCAAACCGCAAGAGGCGCAGTTGTTATACGACGAAGTCCTGAAGAGCGATGCACGAGGCGCAGAAAAACGGGAAGCGTTATGCGGGAAAGCCGATACCTTTTTCGAGCAAGCGAACACCGAGACTTCAAATTTGCCGCAGGCGGTGATCTTGTACGATCAACTCGCGAATGAAGCGGCGAATCAACCGCACTGGCGTAATCAAGCGCTATTCAAAAAGGGCATCTGTCTTGAGAAAGAATCAGACCGAGACGGTGCTCTGTCGACATTTTACAGAGTCCTCGAATTCAATCCGGAGCCAGGACGAGCGCCGGAATTTTTCTGGTTTTACAAGGCTGGATTCAACGCTGCGCGCCTGCTGGAGGACCAGCAGAAGTGGGAGTCGGCGGCGGCCATTTACGACAAACTGGTGTTAGCCAAGGGTCCGCGCAGCGATGAAGCCAGGGACCGGCTCAGCCAGCTCCGGTTGGAGCATTTTCTCTGGCATTGAAAAAGAGCGCATCACATCCGATTAAGATTGAGTCGCGCACGGAATTCGCTCATATTGAGAGCATGAAAACACCGTTCAGGCTTCCTCGCCTGGCCGGTTGGACCGGGCGATGCGCGGCCGCATTTATCATGCTGGCCTTTTGCGCATCCGCAGTCGCTGACCCGAGTAAGAATGTAGTCACGCAACCGAAAGCACAGGTGGTGCGTTATAGTGTTGCTGGCAATAAGCAGGTCTACATCTTCATCTCGGGTTCGGCGATTCCGCAACCAATCGACCGGGTCGCGGGGCCGATCCCGACGACTGCGAATCCGATGTATGTCATCGGCAATTACGGCAGTCGCTCTGGCGAATAATGCCGGCATAGTCCGGCGTGGGCGCAAACGCGCTTGAGCAAAGCGCGAGGACGGAGTTTTATTTGTTGCGCCAACTCATCAATGGCCGAATACGTCGGCCAACTGTTTCAATCGGGTGATGTCGCGCCTTGCGCAGGAGTGCATGATAACGAGTTCCACCGCGTTCCATCTCGTGGATGAATTCACGCGCAAATTTTCCGCTCCGAATGTTTGCGAGCACCTTCGCCATATTTTCCTGCACATGCTTGTCGACAATCTTCGGGCCGACGGCGAGATCCCCCCATTTCGCGGTATCGGAAATTAAATCACGCATTCCGGCGAGGCCCGCCTCGTGAATGAGATCGACAATAAACTTTAATTCATGCAGGCATTCGAAGTAGGCCAGTTCTGGCGCGTATCCGGCACGGACCAGAACTTCAAAAGCGTTGCGAATAAGCGCGGTTGTTCCGCCGCAGAGCACCGCCTGCTCGCCAAAAAGATCAGTTTCGGTTTCTTCGCGGAAGGTGGTTTCGATTACACCTGCACGCGCGCAACCGATCGCTTTCGCCCATGCCATTGCCGTCGCGCGGGCGCGCCCGGTGAAATCCTGTTCGACGGCGACGAGCGCGGGTACGCCACGCCCGCCCTCGAACTCACGCCGCATCATTGGTCCCAACGCTTTCGGCGCGACCATGACAACATCGACATTGGCTGGCGGCACGATCGTTTTGTAAAAAACAGCGAAGCCGTGCGCGAAAAGCAATGTTTGCCCGGCGCGTAAGTACGGTGCGATTTGTCGCGCAAAAATTTTTGGCATTTGCGAATCGGGGAGCGCCAGAAAAACAATATCGCTACGCTGAACAGCTTGTTCCGTGCGGAAAACCGATAGACCGGCGGCGCGGGCTAAGGCGCGTGATTTGCTGCCAGGGCGGAGCCCGATCAATACGTCGCAGCCGCTGTCGCGTAGATTCAGCGCGTGGGCGCGACCTTGCGCTCCGAAACCGATTACGCCGCAAATTTTCCCGCGCAACGGCTCGAGGCTAATCTGTTTATCGCGATAAATCCGCGCGGACATGGCGCCGCAAGAGTGGCTGATGTGGCACTGCGCGCCAAATTGAAATTGCGACTTACCCTCGGCCCGACTCCATGGCCAGGGCTTGCAATTGTGAAACTTTTGCCCGCGCCGCGCGAGCCTCGCCACCGCGTCCCAATTTTTCGAGAATATCGGAGAGCAGTATATACTGGCTCGGTTGGTCGGGCTGCCGGGCAACGGCACGACGCTGTGCCTGAAATGCTTCCTCGAGCCGATTTTCGCGCAATTTCATTATGGCGATTAAACGCAGCGCCTCGACATCATGCACGTCGAGCATGGCGGCGTAACGAAGCGCTTGATTGGCGTGAAAGGTGTCGCCGTTCTCGGCATAAAGGCGGCCCTCGGCCAGTCTCGCCGCGTGATGCCACCAATTTTTGCGCACGAAATCTTCGACTAGATCAAGTGCGGCCAAAGGGCCCTGCGTTCGGCGGACCAACTCCGATTCGCAACTGATCAACTCCCAAACCTGCGGGTAATTAAGCCGGGCATGATCGAGCAGCACGATTGCCCCAGGATCATCTTTGGCATTATGGCGCAGACTGGCGAGATTATAAATTCCCATCCAAGTCCGGGGATATTCC
>QHNU01000069.1:13466-30784 GCA_003218525.1 Verrucomicrobiota bacterium | reverse complement strand
CTTCCCAATCTCCAAGATATTTGTCGGAGAGAGCGGAGAACTCCGGTGCCATCCAGGTTTTAGTGTGCACCCCATTGGTCACGCTGGTGATCGGCACTTCATTCTGGGGCACGCCCGTCCACACATCCTTCCACAACCCGCGGCTCACTTCGCCGTGCAATTTGCTGACACCATTAGCATGACGACTCAAACGCAGGGCGAGAATGGTCATGCTAAATGGATCGTTCGGATTCACCCGCGTTTGGCCGAAGGTGAAGAGTTCCTCGAACGGAATACCAAGCTCAACTGCGAAGTCAGTGAAGTATTTTCGCATCATTTCACGAGGGAAAGAATCGTTTCCCGCCGGCACCGGTGTGTGGGTTGTGAACACATGGGCCGAAGCGGCCACTTGCACGGCAGCGTAGAAATCCAGCTTCTTCTCTGTGACCAGCAGCCGGATACGCTCAAGGGCGAGGAAGGCTGAGTGTCCTTCATTCATATGGAATACTTCCGGCTCGAGCCCAAGAGCGTTGAGGACGTGCACCCCGCCGATTCCGAGAATAATTTCCTGACGCATTCGCATCTCGAGATCGCCGCCGTAAAGCTCCGCCGTGATGAGACGGTCATCGCTATTATTCTCAGGCACGTCGGTGTCGAGCAGGTAGAGGCTGACGCGGCCCACCAGTAATTGCCAAACCTTGGCATAGACATCGCGGTCTAAAATCCGGACCGACACGAGCAATCGGTGGTCGCCTTGTCGCACGTCGCGGATGGGAAGGTGATGGAAATTTTGGTTGAGATTGATGGCGTGCTGGAGGCCGTCCTTGTCGATCTCCTGTTTGAAATAGCCGTGGCGATAAAGAAGTCCGACAGCAACGAAGTTGATATCGAGGTCGCTGGCTGATTTACAATGATCTCCGGCCAAAATACCCAGACCACCGGAGTAATTAGGGATCGATTCGTGGAATCCAAATTCGGCAGAAAAATAGGCAACTGGCTTCTGCAAGACGGAACCGGGTTCGGTTTTTCCGTAGGTCTCTTTCGGGCTTAAATATTTGGTAAAAGCGTCGTGAACCTGCTTCAGCTCACGGAGAAAATTCTTGTCTTGTGCGACCTCTTCGAGCCGGACCTGACGTGAAAGTTGGAGCATCCGGACCGGGTTGTGATTGGTCCGGTTCCAAAGCTCGGTATCGAGGTGGCGGAAGAGACGGCGTGCGGACGGTTCCCAAGTCCACCAAAGATTAAAGCTTATTTCGCGAAGCGGCTCGAGTGCCGCCGGAAGAGTGGGAATGACATTGTAAGTGACAAAGTTCGGCATAGCAGGAGAAGCCAAAGCGATCGGGATACTGTCAGGAAAATATCAAATCTGGCAATGCGACGGAGCGGGTTACATGCCGCGCACTGTTTGACGTCGGAGAGTAAGTCCGAGGAGAAAACCGGTCAAAAGGCCCCCGAGATGGGCGGACATACTGACGTTTGGAGTCATGAGATCGAAAACAATTTGCATTAGCACAATGACAATGACGTTCCGCAATCGCTGCACCGCGAGGGGGGCGTCCCGGTTACGCAGAAGAAATCCTCCCCATGCTCCCACGATGCCCATGACACAGCCCGAGGCTCCGACGAGTTCCAGCGGCGGCAGGAGGCGCAATTTCGCCAGCAAGACCACGCTGACGCTCGAGCCGAGGCCGGAGAGGAGGTAGCAAACCGCGAACGCGATTGCGCCGATTTGACGTTCCAGTGGCGGTCCGAGCACGAGCAGCGCGAACATGTTGAAGGCGAGATGAACCATTCCGTAATGCAGGAATAAGGCCGTGAAAAGTCTCCAGTGCTGATGTGCATAGAGGACTGAGATCGTATCAAGCTCTCCCAGGCGATACAAAGTAAGAGGATTTTCCGGGCCGCCGAAAAGAATTTCGATGAGAAAGGCCGCTGCGTTGAGGAGGATCAATGCCAGAACAACCGGTGAGATCGTGATTGCCGGGGAGCGCGCGCGATAAAACGGATCGTCCTTCGCACGAGTACGGTGACGTAGCATCGCTGGAAGCAACAATAAGCTGCACCAGAGAATTGCTGCGATATAACCGGCAACGGGTCGCGCAATGAGCCAGCCAAGCCCGGAGGCGACCAGAACAACTAAAGCGGCCAGACGCGCGCCGGAGGCCTGCCCGCGAAAACTTTGCGCGACGATTAGCGAAGACGAGGCGATTGCGGTAAAAAGAAAGATATGCTGAAGTTCCATCTCGCGGGGCGGGACGAGTTTCGCACGTCTGATCGATTCGTCATATCGCGCGAAAGTTACTTTTCGCAGTAATTGTTTTCTGCCAAATTTGGGAACTTTGCGCATCTCGATTATCAATTATCTCGATGTCGTTTCCTCTTGGTGTTTTTGGGCCGAGCCGACCTGGACGGAATTGAAACGGAGTTATGCGGACCGCATTGCGTTCGATTGGAGGATTGCCTTGATGGACGCGTCAGGGCTGCCAAAATCACGGGCGCAAGAGGAGTGGTTTTATCGGCGCAGCGGAATGATGAACCGCTCGCCATTCATGTTGCGCACCGATTGGTATGAACCGGTGTTGTCCGAGTATCTGGTGCCGAATCTGATGGCGGAAGCGGCGCGGGATCTCGGCCTCGAAGATGACAAAGTGCGGATCGCGCTGGCCAATGCGACCTTGCGTGAAGGCAAAAACATTCGCGATTGGGAAATCGCCGCGGGAATCGCGGCAACGGCGGGGGATTTGGATAAGAAAAAACTCCTGGAGCGAGCACGTTGGCCGACGATTGAAGCGCGAGTGCGCGCAAGCACGGCGGAATGGCACAAGCTTCACGTTACGCAGCGTCCGACCTTCGTCATCGATAGCGAAATTGGTGATCGCGCGATCTTTTCCGGCGTGGTAAAGTTAGAACCTATTGCTGCCACGCTCGACTCGATGATTGAAGATGCTGCTGCCTATACTGCGCATGCCGCGCACTTCGGCTCGCCACCTGCTGAATAACTGCGCAGATTGATCTTGCGACTCTCCGATTGTGGCTTACAACTTTCCCCTCGGCTCGCCAAAGGCGGGCTCATCGCCGCGGTCCCTCGCAGCCGCGACGATGTCGAGTGCTCCGTTCGCGCGTCCAAGCGCGAACGGATTTGCGAAATGAAATGACGGCGGCGCGGTGCACTCCCGTTTCGCCGGAAGGAGCTTTGATTTAATCTGCAACTACAAATTCGTGTAAACGGTCGGATTCGCGCTCGCGAAGTGCGAGTAATCATGGGATCGACCGGTGAACAGCTCGGCGTGATGAAGTTGTCCGACGCCTTGCGCAGAGCTCAGGGTTTGGACCTCGATCTGGTCGAAATCGCTCCCACAGCGAACCCACCTGTTTGCAAAATCGTCGATTTCGGGAAGTACCGTTACGACATCGCGAAACAGGAGAAAGATCGCAAATCTTCCGCGACCAAGCTCAAGGAGATCAAATTTCGAGTCAACATCGACGATCACGACTACCTGACGAAGATTCGGCACGGCGAAGAATTCCTCGATAAAGGAAACAAAGTGCGCGTGCAGCTGCAATTTCGCGGGCGCGAGATGGCGCATCAGGAGTTCGGCATGCAGCTCATGGACAAGGTCAAGCACGACCTGGCTGGAATGTCACAAGTGGAAATGGCGCCGAAGCTGGCCGGGCGCAACATTACTATGACGCTGTCGCCCTTACCGGCGAGCCGTCGCAAGCGACGTTTTGCGCCGGTGGCGATTGAGGAACAAACCTCGGTGAATGGGGCCGAGGCCGGCGGAAGCGAAGCACGCTAAAGCCGCTTAAGGTTTGGCGGCTGTAGGCAGCGGCTGGACCTGATTGGACGGAGCAGTTTGTCCGGTCTGTGGCGGCGGTGCATTCGGGTTCGGAATCGGACCAGCTGGCGTAGGCGTAGGCGGCGGTGGTCCGTTCAGCTTCGCTTCCAAGAATTTTTTCACCTGCTGCGCGTTCGCATTGTTTGGATCGAGCTGGAGAACCTTATTCGTGTCGGCAAGGGCAGCCTTGAGGTCGCCTTTCGTTTGGAGGATTACCGCTCGGAGCTGATAATATTTTGCTTCGTTCGGCTTTAATTTGATCGCTTCGGAATAATCGGCGAGGGCTTTGTCATAATCTTTCAACTGCATCTCGACATAGGCGCGGCGCTCATACGCTTCCGGATCGTTTTTTTCCGCTCGAAGGACAACGCTGTAATCTTGCAGCGCGTTGTTCCAATCCCCCTTGCTCAGATACGCGTAAGCGCGAAACCGATGCGATGAAACCTCGTCTGGCTTGAGCTTAATCGCTTCATTTAGATCATTGATCGCGGCGTCATAATTGCGCTGAGCAACCAGTGCGGTCGCGCGCTGCAATAGGGCGATGGCGAGATTATCCGAGTTCTTCTTATCTTGTGGTTCTACCTGAACCGCCCGTCGGAAACTATCGACCGCCTTGTTCCAGTCCTTCACTCTGGCTGCTTCTACTCCCTCCCGTGAGAGCCTGGCCGCTTCCGGGTTCCCTTGTCCGCACAGAGTGGCAGTTGTGAGGGTCAAAACAATGACACCCAAACCAAATAATCTCATGTAACCCATGTTGCTATCCGTGTGAAAGTTGCGGGCAGACAAATGCGACGAATGCACGCTCTGTCAACTGCTCAGTTAGTCTGTATTACATTCGTTTTCCGCCGCCACCGTGGATTGCGTCGCCGCTGCATTCGTCGCCAGGGCGCCTGCCTCGTCCACGCGCACTATGCCGAGAGCGCGTCCCGTCGTTTCCTCAATTTCAATAACCGCTCCGCGCAATCGTACTTCGCCCCCGGCTACTGGAAATGACGCTGGCAAATTGGAGATGAAACGTTGAACGATCGGTTCCACCGCGCGCCCGAGGATTGAATTGGTTGGGCCACACATTCCGGCGTCACATAGGAAAGCGGTGCCTCTAGGAAAAATCTGCTCGTCCGCCGTCTGCACATGGGTGTGCGTGCCAATCACTGCCGAAACCTTGCCATCGAGAAAGCGAGCGATCGCGATCTTTTCACTGGTGGTTTCGCCGTGAATGTCGACCAGGATGACCTTCGTCTCTTCGTGCATTTTCGTGACGGCCGCCGCCATGGCGTGAAATGGATTCTCCAAAATTGGCAGCATGAATGTGCGCGCCTGCACATTAATTACGCCCACTTTCCCCTTCGACGTGTCCAACACGATCGCCCCATGGCCGGGCGCGCCGTCCGGGTAATTGACCGGCCGGAGCAGCCGCGGCTCGGTGTCGATATATCCGAAAATGTCTTTTTGGTCCCAAATGTGATCGCCAGTCGTCACCACCGACACGCCCGCACGCAATAAGTCGATCGTGATTTTTCCCGTTATACCCCGGCCACCGGCCGCGTTCTCGCCGTTTACAACAACGAAATCGGCGTCGTATTTCTCTTTCAATTCCGGTAGGCGCGTGATGAGCGCGCTCCGGCCGGGCTCGCCAACGACATCGCCCAGGAAAAGAATCGTTAGCATTCGCCGATCATCGTATTAATGAAGGCGAAGTCCAGATGGTCTGTTTTTCGCTTCGCCGCGTTATGGTGGTACTTTCCGCGGCAGTTGTCACCATTGGTGTGGTGGCAGGGGCAAACATCAGTCCGCTTGCCGCCAAACCGCGCTGGCAAACGCTCGAACGCTATCAGGAAACGATCACCCGCGATGAGTTCACCCGCTTGCTGCAAAACGTCTATGCCACGCGCGGTTGGGACGACTTGATCGAGCTTGGGGAAGATTCGGCTCAAATTTGCAAAGATCGGGACGCAAATACGTTTTTCACATTGCGTTTCGCGCCGGAAAATCCGCGCAAGCTTCCAGCACAATATTGGCATTGGATCGATCAACTTGGATCCGCTTCCGATGCTAAACCGCTCGGCCGATTACATGTCGCGCTCGATCCCGGTCACATCGGCGGGAAATGGGCAAAGATGGAAGAACGTTGGTTTCAGGTTGGTGACAGCTCACCGGTCGAAGAAGCCGAGATCGCCCTGCGTGTGGCAAAACTCCTCGCGCCCAAACTGCGTGCGCTCGGTGCAGAAGTAACGTTCGTGCGGTCGCGGAATCGCCCGGCCACACCGAAGCGGCCCGATGATTTTCGTGAAATTGCCAGGACGATTCTCGCAAAATCAGGCGTCAACAATCCGTCCGATTCCTACGAAAACGGGGCTGACGAAAACAAAGAGAAATCGATTCGTTGGCAGAGCGAGCTGTTATTTTACCGCCAGAGTGAAATTCGGTATCGCGCCCGTCGTGTGAATGAGGTTTTACAGCCCGACCTCGTACTCTGTTTACATTTCAATGCCGAAGCATGGGGTGACCCGAAAAATCCAACGCTGATCGATCGCGATCACTTCCACGTGCTCGTCAACGGTTCGTACCTGCCGGCGGAGATCGAACATGATGACGAACGCTATGAAATGATCCGGCGCCTACTCAGTCGGACCTACGAGGAAGAAGTTCCGCTCGCGGACAAAATGGCAGCGACTTTCGCCCGCGAAACCGGGTTGCCGCCCTACGAATATACTACCGACACCGTTGCTAAGGTTGGCACCAGCGGATATGTTTACGCACGCAATCTCCTCGCCACCCGGGTGTTTCGTTGCCCGGTCGTTTACTTCGAGCCGTATGTCATGAACAGCAACGAAGCCTTCGCCCGTATTCAGGCCGGCGATTACGCGGGAACGCGTGAAATCAACGGCGTGCAACGCCCCAGCATTTTTCGCGAATATGCCGGCGCCGTTGCCGATGGACTGGCCGAATATTGTCGCAATATTCGAACGGAGGGACGCGCTCCCTCGTGTCCATGATTGCGCCGTAGATGCAGTCTTCAAAATTCGGATACCGCAGATCGCTGCTACAACTGCGCGATCGCCTCGCGAAGATCCTCCATCGTCACTTCGCGCGAAACGTGAGCGCTCCCTAACCTCGGCACGACGACGAAGCGGATTTCTCCTCTCTCGAACTTCTTGTCGCGTCGAATCGTCTCGAGGATCTGACGGCGTCGGATTTCGCGCGACAACTGTGTCGGCAAATCGAATTTTTGCAGCAGTCCAACTACCTGATCGAGTTCCTCGGCAGAAAGGCCGGCGCGTTTTATTGAAACGTGGCAAGCTGCCACCATTCCCAAGCTCACGCACTCACCGTGCGGCATCTCGAAATCAGCGACCCGTTCGATCGCATGTCCGATTGTGTGTCCGAAGTTCAGTAGAGCACGTTCCCCGGATATGTCGCGATCATCCATGGAAACGATCTGCGCTTTGATGGCAATGTTTCGGCAAATCAGTTTCGCGCGATCCATTGCTTTCTCATCGCGTAAATCGCGCAGCATTTCGGCATCCCGAATGATTCCGTGCTTGATAATCTCCGCATAACCCTGACGCAACTCTTGCGGCGGAAGGGAATCAAGCGCGTCGACGTCCGCGATTACCAGAGATGGATGATGAAATGCCCCAATCAAATTCTTGCCGGACTGGACGTTCACGCCAGTTTTCCCCCCGATCGCGCTGTCAACCATTGCCAGCAGTGTCGTCGGAACTTGGATGTGCGGAATGCCACGATGAAAAATCGAAGCAACAAATCCCGAAACGTCCCCGACAACTCCGCCCCCGAGCCCAACAATAAACGAAGTCCGGTCAAGGCCGGCCGCGATCATTTTGTCGCAAATCCGCTCGATCGCTTTGAGCGACTTCGAATTTTCTCCCGGTGAAATCACGATCGTCACCGGCTGAAAGCCTTGTTCGACCAGATTATCTTGAACGCGCGCGCCGAAAAGCCGCACGCAGTTTTCGTCAGCAATGATTGCGCAATGCGAGCCTGCGAAGCGCTCGCGAATCAATTCACCCGCTTCTGCCATTAGACCGGCCCCGACCAACACCTGATATCGAAAGCCGTTGCCTGAAATTTCGATTTTCTCCGACTTCACTTGACAGTTCTTTGTGCGATTCTGTCTAAATTCACTATGGCCGACCCAATCGATCCGAGCACGCCGCCGCCTTCGACCGAGCCTCCGTTCAGTAATCCAAGCGGACCCTCATCGACGGGCTTGCCCTCGAACGTCGCTGCCGCCCTTGCCTGTTTTCCGTTAATCGGCGGTCTCATTTTTTGGTTCGTGGAAAAACGCGATTCGTTTGTCCGTTTTTACGCAATGCAGTCCATCATCTTCGGCGCAGCCTGGCTTTTGTTTAACATTGCGTCCGGCATATTGCACGCCATCCTCTGGTCTCTTCCTGGTGTTGGCGGATTTTTCGGTTCCATTTGGATGTTCGTCGCCGCCCTCATTCACCTCGCGCTGTTTATCATTATGGTGATCGCGATGATCAAAGCATTTTCCGGTGTGCGCTGGGATATCCCGTACGTCGGACCGATTGCGCGCCGGCAAGTGGGAGAGCCTTAATTCGCAGCAGACGCGATTAAGCGGGCGGTTTCGGTGAAGCGTCCCTACCAGAGTTTCGTTCTGTCATTCCGAGCGGAGTCGAGGAATCTCTCATTATTTCTTCTGCGAATAATCAGAGATTTCTCGGCCGCGTTCGTCATGACCAAGGGGCGGCTGTAGCGTGCGCTGTCTCAGCGCAAAGTGCGATTCCGCTGAAGACAGCGGACACTACAGCGCTCGATGGAGGGACGCGCTCCGTCGCGTCCGGGACGGCACAGAGGCCGTCCCTCCACCGTAGTTATTCGCGCAACAGCTTTATCACAACTTCCGTGAGCACGAGTTGGTGGTCGAGCTGAGTGGTAACCAATTGCAGATTCGCATCCAGGCACGCTTGCATCGCGTCCACCAGTTGGCCGGTCTCGAATCGATGCGCGTTCATCGCCCCCAATCCGAGAGCGTAGCTGTTGATCGTGCCATCTTTTTTGCGCGGTAAATGTTCCGTCGCTGATTCCGGCAATCGGTTCACAGTCGAAACGAAGGCAAACGGCGCGTGAGGTCGCGGAAGGCGGTAGCGTTCCATCAGATCCTTGGCCAGGAGAAGATTACGGATCGTCGGTAACAGCGTCGCTAGCAAAATGCCAATCGCTGTTTCGCCTTGATCGAGGAGATCCCGTACAAGTCGAAGGGCCCGCGTGACGTCATGCTGGCCCAGCGCATTGCCCAACTCAAAGATCACGCTGACACGTGAGACGGGGACCAGCTCGTGGACTTGATCGGACGTAATCGCTTCGCCCGAGCCGTAAAGCGCAAGTTTGTCGAGCTCATTTCCGATCGCGCGTGAGTCGCCGCCGGTCGAAAGCACGAAAAGCTCGAGTGCCTCTTCTTCAAATCGCATGGCCCGCTTCTCCGCTTCTGACCGCACAATCTCCGCGACATTTTCTTCCCAGCCGCTGCGGCTCATATCCGGCTCGTCGAACACTTCGATCTCCGCCACTTTCGCCAGCGTTTTGTAGAAAGAGCGACGCTTGTCCGGATCCACCGCGCTAATGAGAAGTGTAACGTCGGCCGATAAGCCGCTGTTGATAACAGCGCCAAGGTCTTCCAGAGGCTCCAGAACGTTAGCGGATTTTCACTTAACGTCATCCGAAAGGAAGTTTGCGCTCTTCAACCAGACCAGCTTTCCGCCGCCAAAAAAAGGAAGCGTTTGCAGTGCGGCGATGGTCGAGCGGATTGCGCCGGCAGCTTGTTCCACATTGTCCGCTGCGCCGTCAATTGTTTCGAGGCCAAACTCCCCAGCCTCTGCCGGTGCAAGCTTTTGCGCGAGCGCGGCTGCTTCGCGTTTCACCGCTGCCTCATCCGAGCCAACAATAGCGTAAAGGTTTGCGGTTCGTGTCTTCAGCTTCGCCATCGCGCGGCAATTTCAACGCAGAGTGGGCTTACGCAAAGAAGACCGCAAAACACCCGCGAGTCGATCGCTTACCAAAAGCGAGATCCCTCAGCGCCTCGTTCTTCGGAATGACAAGGTTAAACGCGCGAGCGCCGGCGTCCATTGTTGCGCGTGTATCTCACCGGTCGCCCTTTCGGTTCGATTTTCGACAACCCAGTGCCACTCTTCACTTCCCTGATCTGATCCCGCAGCAATGCAGCCCGCTCGAATTCTAGATTGACGGAGGCCCGTTGCATTTCGTCTTCGAGTTCGCGAAGCAATTCCGTCAGATTGAAATCGCCACCGGCTTCATTAATGACCGATGATGCAATCTCACGCCCTCGCAGAATGGTATGCAAACTTTCCTGCACTGCACGCCGCACCGTTTGTGGAGTGATCCCATGCGTTTCGTTGTATTCCATCTGTTTGGCACGCCGATATTCCGAAATCGAAATCAATGCTTGCATGCTATCGGTAACTTGATCGGCAAAGAGCACCACTTCGCCGTTGATATGGCGCGCGGCGCGACCAGCCGTCTGAATGAGTGAGGTTTGGCTGCGCAAGAATCCCTCTTTATCCGCATCGAGAATGCAGACGAGCGAAACCTCTGGGAGGTCCAGACCTTCTCTAAGCAAATTGATGCCGACAAGGATGTCGAAATCGGCCGCCCGCAATCCCCGCAGGATTTCCACGCGCTCGATCGTATCAATGTCGCTGTGCAAATATCGCACTTTTAGTCCGACATCGCGCAGGTAATCGGCTAGATCTTCCGCCGTTCGCTTTGTCAAGGTAGTGACGAGAACGCGTTCCTGACGCTCGACGCGCTGACGGCAAAGCTCAATCGTTTCATCGATCTGGGATTTCAGCGGCCGAATCGTGATTTTCGGATCAAGCAATCCAGTCGGCCGGATGATCTGTTCCGCCACCAGGGCTTTGCCAGGGGTGTGCACATCGAAGTTTTCTGGCGGCTCATCGGTGTGGCTGATCGGAGGGACGCGCTCCGTCGCGTCCGGTGATCGAAAGGACGACACGGAGGTCGTCCCTCCCGGTAGGACGAAGGGAATTAATTCGTCTTCGCCGATCCGCGCCCGCTTATGAGGCACGTAACCCTTGTTCCCGACAATGCTGTTTTGAATTTCGAATTCGGCTGGCGTGGCACTGACGTAAACGATCTGGTTCGTCAGTTTCATGAACTCATCGAAGTTGAGCGGTCGATTATCCAAGGCGCTGGGCAGCCGGAATCCGTACTCGACCAGCACCGTCTTACGAGACTTATCACCCTCGTACATTCCGCCGATCTGCGGAATAGTGGCGTGCGACTCGTCCACTACGAGCAGGAAATCTTTCGGGAAAAAATCGAGCAAAGTGAATGGCCGTGAACCGGGCGCTCTTCCACTCAGGTGCCGCGAATAATTCTCGATGCCGTTGCAGAATCCCATTTCCTGCAACATTTCCAGATCGTATTCGGTGCGCATTTTCAGCCGTTGCGCTTCCAATAACTTCCCTTGCGACTCGAGAACTTTAATTCGGTCGTCGAGCTCGGCGCGAATCGTCACCAGCGCCCGATTCAATTTGTCCGCTGGGGTGACAAACTGTTTTGCCGGGAAGAAAGTAATGATACTGAGTGCTTCATGGGCGTGTCCGGTCAACGGATCAAAGCGCGTGATTGCGTCGATCTCGTCACCGAAAAATTCGATGCGTACCGCTTCTTCATCCGCAGTGGCCGGATAAACCTCGACCACATCGCCACGGACCCGAAATCGCCCACGCGAGAACGCCATGTCATTGCGCTCGTAAAGCATGTCGACCAATCGGCCGAGCACCGCTTCGCGGCTGGTGAGCTGGCCGCGTTTTACCGTCAGCAACATCCGCTCGTAATCTTCCGGCGAGGTGATGCCGTAGATGCACGAGACGCTCGCTACCACGATGACATCGCGCCGGCTCAGGAGCGCACTCGTGGCACTGAGGCGCAGCCGCTCGATTTCTTCATTAATCGACGAATCCTTTTCGATGTAGGTGTCGGAGCGCGGAATGTAGGCTTCCGGTTGATAATAATCGAAATAACTGACGAAATATTCGACCGCGTTGCGCGGGAAGAATTGTTTAAACTCGGAGTAAAGCTGGGCTGCTAGGGTTTTGTTGTGGGAGATGACCAGGGTTGGCCTCTCGATTTCGCGAATAACATTGGCCATGGTGAAGGTCTTTCCCGAACCGGTCACGCCAAGCAGGGTTTGATGCCGATTTCCGGCCACGAGTGACTTCGTCAGTTTCCCGATCGCCTGTCCCTGATCTCCACGTGGTTTGTAATTCGATTCCAGCTGAAACGGCATTGGGTAATCTAGCATCGCCCTCGTCCTCGAAAAGCGAAGCCGCTTTCCGCTCGCGTAAGCAAGCCGGTTGTGAATCATTTGGAAGTCGAGCGTATGGCCTCTTCCGAAACAAATTTTGAGCTCGCGCATATCCTATTTATGGACCTGAAAATGCTGATCAATGATCAGCGCGAGGTGATGCGCGATCTCAATGCGATTGTGGCGGCACCGAGCAATTTCGCGCGGCCGAGGCGCAGAAGAAGTTAATTTGTTTGCCGATTGGCGACGGAATGGTGCCGGCGTTTTTTACCGCTCCAGACGCCGCGGCTTGCTGCGCTATCGAGATCCCTCGGACGCTGCACCAACACCCTGCGACTAGGCTGCGCATGGGAATTCACTGTGGGCCAGTGACCGCCGTTACTGATGCGAATGAGCATGCGAACGTCGCTGGGGGCGGAATCAATATAGCGCAACGGGTGATGGATCCGCTGCGCGACAATCCGCGCTTTCAAAGATTGGCCGATCGAGTCGTGCCGCCTGAGTTGAACTAGACAGTTCAACGCTTCGCTACAGCAACCACGTAGGCCGTCTTTGGAATGGCAAAAGCATTGTCTTTTGCATACCCTTTTACTTTCTCCTCTATTGACGATCGAATCGCGGTAAGCCTGGCTGCTGGCTGAGCTGCGAGAAAGCCGGCGGTCCGAACTCCGGCATTTAGCTCCGCCTCAAATGGATACCCTGGAGTTGGAACTATCCATTTAATCCGGCGAATTGCATGAGTCATGGAAGTCGCGTCAAAACCGGCGCGCTCCATTGCTTGCCGAAACTCTTCCTTCGTTTTGTACAAATAGTAGGGTGGTCCGGATGGAAGCTTCACGTCTAGATCGGCATGAGCTTGAATTGCGTCATCAATGACCTGAGCATACGGATTTTCGGCTGCCTCTGCCCAAACGGTAAAACCGAACCTTCCGCCGCGCTTCAAGACGCGACACGCCTCAGTGCAGGCTCGGCCCGGATCGGACAAATGGAGCAGCGCGAAGTTTGCCAGAACTCGGTCGAAGCTCCCGTCGGCGAACGGAAGGCTTTGCGCGTCGCCCTCGCGAAATTCAATGCTTGGAAATATTTTCTTCGCGATCGAGACCATTTGCTTGGAGAAGTCCAGGCCGATTGGCACTGCGCCGCGTGCCTTGGCGGCAGCGGCTACATAGCCGGGGCCGGCGCCTACGTCTAAAACAGACATCCCTTGCGCCACAGCGGCAGCTTCGAGCAGATGCGGAATAAACTGCTGGGTCGATTGCGCCCAGATCGAGTCGTATTTGCCGGCCACACGTTCCCAGCCTTCATGTTCGAACTGAGTGAATTCATTGCCTAGCAGAGCCATGGTGAAAATTGGGGCTACCGGAGTCCTTTGTCAGAACCTCCGACGCTATGTTACTTCGCTCGGCTGTGGAGGGCTCTTCCTCAACGTCAATGCCGCAACCAGGCCCACGCAGAGAAAGCCGACAATCTGAATAAGCATATAGCTCACGGTGTAGATCGTAGGAAAGCCGTACCAGTTCCAGTAGGAAATGTTAGTTGCGATCGCAGCCACGGTGCCGACGACCAGAATAAAGCCGACACGTGAACCGAAAGTAACTAGTTGTGTCTGAGCGAGCAACCACACTGCAAGAACAGCTGCGAGAAGTTCGGTCGCGAATTCGACGGCTAACAACTTGCCAAAAGTAAGCGGCCGCCCGGGCGCGTGATAGACAAGAAGGCCGGAGGGACTGCTCGCATACTTCTCGACCATATGTTGCATAGCCTCTTTACGCTGTGCCCGAGTTGCGTTTTGGCCAAGGCCGAGGCCCGGAAATAGATATAGCCCCGATTGGTCCCCGATGGTGCGTTGGAGAGGCGCGAGCGTGGAGTGCTCGTTGGGAATTTCGCGAATGCCGGCTTCACCTAACGGTAGCGCCATATGAGCAATTGATGTCCAAATAAACATTGCAATTCCACCGAGAATACCCGCAACGAAGATTCGACTCGTCATAACTACCTCCCGATCCGGCGAGTATGCACAAGTCTGTGGCCAAAAGTCAAAAGATGAGCGTTAGCAGGCTCGTGACCGGGTAAGCGGTTACAAATTATAGTACGGCATGGCCGCGAGCTGAATCGTGATCTCCGCTCGGGATCGCTCACGGTTCGTTTATAGACGTGGTTAGTTATTCCAAGCTCCTGATCGAGAATCAGTGCGAGGCGCTGCGCGTTTTGAATAGCGCCGTGCGAAGTTTCGTACTCGCCGATTCCGTGTGCAGTGGAAAATGCACGGGCGCTGAGGACCAGCCGGCCATTTAGTTGCGGACAGAATTCACGCAGGCCGGCTAGCACCGTCGATCCGCCTTTCCAGCAACTACTTTCCCATCCCGAACAGGTCGGGCCCGAGAAGTAGCCTGAAATGACGAGCGACTGTCGCCTTGCGCAGTTACGTGGTGTGTGGGAAAAACTCGCGGGTGGATCTACGCAATTTTTTCGGGGAACTGAAGCGGCGCAATGTTTACAAAGTTGCTGTTGCTTACGCTGTGGTCGGCTGGTTACTGATCCAAGTCGCTACCCAGGTTTTCCCGTTCTTCGAAATTCCGAACTGGGCCGTGCGATTGGTGATTCTGTTGCTGATGCTCGGGTTTCCGGTCGCGTTGATTTTGGCGTGGGCGTTCGAGCTGACCCCGGAAGGAATTAAACGGGCAGAGGATGTGGCGCCAACCGCATCAATCACGCCACGAACCAGCCGCAAACTGACGGTTCTGATCTTCATCGCTGCTGTGATCGCTGCGGCGCTGCTTGTGTTCCAATTCACGCGAAAATCAGGAACTCACGCCGAAACCGCGCGGCCAATCGAGGTTCAGGAAGGAAACCGCGGTACTGCTTCACCAGCGATTTCGGCAAAATCGGTCGCGGTGCTTCCATTTGAAAATTTGAGTTCGGACAAAGAGAACGCCTTCTTCGCCCAAGGTATTCAGGATGAAATTATCACCACGCTCTCGAAAATAAGTGGGCTCAAGGTCATCTCCCGCACCTCGACCGCGACTTACCAAAGTAAGCCTGGGAACCTTCCGGAGATCGCGCGCGAATTGCGGGTGAGCAATCTTCTCGAAGGCAGTGTGCAGAAGTCGGGCGACCGCGTGCACATTAACGTGCAACTCATCCAAGCGGAAAACGACGCCCATCTTTGGGCACAGAGCTACGATCGACAGTTGACCGATATTTTCAGTGTCGAGGCCGAAGTTGCGAAGAGTATCGCAGAGTCGCTAAGCGCGACGCTGTCACCACGGGAAAAAGAGCGGGTTGAAGCTAAACCGACCAATAATGCCGATGCCTATGTTCTCTACTTGCGGGCCCGCGAGTACCAAACGCGTCCTGACAACCTGCTCCAGGACTTTCAAAGCGCCGCCCGGCTCTATGAGCAGGCGATCGCGCTTGATCCCAGCTTCGCGCTGGCGCATGCGCGCCTCTCCGCGACGGAAAGCACGATTTATCATTTTTTTGAGCCGACCGAAACGCGGAAACAAAAAGCGGATGCGGAAGCGGCAGAATCGTTGCGACTCCACCCTGACTTGGGAGAAGGCCATCTCGCACTCGGACTCTATTTCTATTACGAAAAAGCAGACTATGAAAAAGCGCTGCAAGAATTCCATCTCGCTGGTATTGCCCTGCCGAACGACGGAGACGTCGGGCTTTATATCGCTGCGGTGCAGCGACGCCAGGGACATTGGACCGAATGCATTGCTGCATATCGGGCTGCGGAAGCGATCGACCCGCGCAACTCCGTAATGCTCTACGACGCGTCTCAGACTTACTTCGGGCTGCGTGATTGGCGAACCGCCGCCGAGAGGATGGATCGTGTCCTCGCTCTTTCCCCAGATTCTCTGAATGTGAAGATACAGCGCGGGTACATCGAATTTTTCGCCAAGGGCAGCACCGCACCGATAAAGACCGCCCTAGATCAAATCCCGCCCAACATCGATCCCGACGGAGTTGTCACCTGTGCCCGCTGGGAAGTTAGTTTGATGGACCGCGATCCGGCGGCGGCGGAGAAGGCACTGGCGCAGTGCCGCTTGGAATCGGTGACGTCACAAACCGGTGTTCCGCTGCCAAAAAGCTATCTGCAGGCCTGCGTTGATCTGGTTCGTGGCGACGCGAAGGCGCACGCTCGCTTTGAAGCAGCCCGTCCTATTCTCGAAATGACGGTGGCGAAGAGCCCACAAGACGCGACCCGGCACGCCCAGCTCGGCTTGCTTTATGCCTTTATGGGAAGGAAGGCGGACGCGCTGCGGGAAGGAGAGCGTGCCATCCAGCTGAAACCCATTTCTCGCGACGCGATTGAAGGCGCGGCCGCAGAAGATTTCCTGGCTTTGATCTATGCGCGGACGGGCCAGCTGGACCAGGCTATCGCGCGAGTCGAGCGTCTCCTCAGCACCCCTTTTGCAGTCGATTATGCCGAGGAAAGCATCACACTCTCCGACCTGCGCACGCGCTGGCAATGGGATCCGTTGCGAAACGACCCTCGCTTTCAGAAACTGGTTTCGGGACCGGAGCCAAAGACGATCTACAAATAGCGGTTGAAACATTTCACCGCCTAAGCTGCTATAATCTCGGACCGCGCTCGGCTGTAAGCTCATCTTTTTTGACGAGCCGGTTGCAATGATGGCCTAAATTGTAGGCAACATGTCCGAGCGTGAGACTGAATCCGAGCTGGAGATTGCGCACGTTCTGTTCATTGACGTCGTGGGTTATTCGCAATTGCTGGTCGACGATCAGCGCGAAGTCATGGCGGAGTTGAATCAACTCGTTCGCGCAACCGAAGCTTTTCGAGCAGCGGAACAAGCAGGCAAGCTTTCCCGGGTCCCGACTGGGGACGGAATGGCGCTGGCTTTTTTTTCAACTCCTGAAGCTCCGGCTCGCTGTGCCGTCGAGCTGGCAAAATGGCTTCGGGGTGACCCGCTCTGTCGCGTCCGAATGGGAATGCATAGTGGTCCGGTCAGCGGCGTCACCGATGTGAATGATCGATCGAACATTGCCGGAGCCGGAATAAACGTCGCTCAGCGGGTAATGGATTGTGGTGACGCCGGGCACATCCTGCTTTCGCGGCATATTGCCGAGGATTTGGAGAATTATAGCGTTTGGCAGCCTTATCTGCACGAGCTTGGCGAATGCGAGGTCAAACACGG